>DASTZZ010000018.1 GCA_035764005.1 Terriglobales bacterium | reverse complement strand
ACTACAGGAATCGGGAACGATGCTGCTCGGCACAGAGATTAGCGCCGCGCTGGCGATCCTCGATGTTTACGACGTCGACATCGTCGGCCTGAACTGCGCGACTGGTCCGCGCGAGATGAACGATGCGGTGCGCTACCTGTGTCACAACACGTCGAAGCACGTCTCGGTGTTGCCCAATGCCGGCCTGCCGCACAACGAAGGCGGGCGCGCGGTCTACAAGCTCACGCCAAAGGATCTGGCGGACTATCACAAGCGTTTCATCGAAGAGTACGGAGTCCACGTTGTCGGCGGATGCTGCGGGACAACGCCGAAGCACATCGAAGCGGTCGTGCAGGCGTGTGCCGCGCTCAAGCCGGCATCGCGCAGCGTGAAGCCGCGTTCGGAAGCTTCGAGCGCATATGCATCCGTGCCGCTGGAAATCGATGGGCAGCCGGTAGTCGTCGCCGAGGAGATGAACACGACCACGCGCGTCGAGCACTTCCGCAATCTGGTGCGCGCGGCCAAGTACGACGACATTCTCGCCCTCTCGAAGAAGCTCGTTGCCGAAGGCTCTCACATGCTCGACCTTTGCTGCGCGATCGTCGGCGAAGACGAGAAGGGCTACATGAGCTCGATTCTCGAGAAGATCGCGACGCGTGTGCCTGCGCCGATTCTCGTCGATTCCACCGAAGCCGATGTAGTCGAGGTTGCGCTGAAGCGCATTCCCGGCAAGGCCATCATCAATTCGATCAACCTTGAAGATGGCGAGAAGCGCACATCCAAGGTTCTGCCCATGGCGAAGCGTTATGGCGCTGCCGTCATCGCGCTCACGATCGATGAGGATGGCATGGCGCTCACGGCGGATAAGAAAGTCGCGATCGCCAAGCGCATTCACCAGCTCGCAACTGAGAAATATGGCATCAGAGCAGTGGATCTGATCTTCGATCCGCTGACCCTTCCCATCTCGACCGGGCAGGAAGAGTACAGGACTGCGGGAATCGAAACTCTCGAAGCCGTGCGCCGCATCAAGCAGGAGCTTCCCGAGTGCCGGACCATTCTGGGAGTGAGCAATATTTCATTCGGGCTCTCGACCTATTCGCGTCGCGTGCTCAACAGCGTCTTCCTGCGCGAAGCAGTCGATCGCGGACTCGATTGCGCGATCGTCAACTACTCAAAGATTTATCCGCTGTACAAGATTCCCGAAGCTGAAGTTGAAATCGCGCGCCGGCTCATCTTCCAAGACGCCAGCCAGGGCGATCCGCTGCAGGCGTACATGGCGTTCTTCTCCGGCGTGAGCAAGAAGACGGACACGGAAGCAGAAGACTTGAGCAGCCTCTCCGCCGAAGACAAGCTGAAACACTGCATCATCAACGGCGAAAAGGCGATCGGTAGCGGAGGCAAAAAGCAGCCGCTTGAGGCGATTCTCGAAGACGCTCTGCAGCGATACACGCCGCTCGATCTGATCAATACCGTCCTACTCGACGGCATGAAGACGGTGGGTGAACTCTTCGGCGCGCGCAAGATGCAGCTTCCATCTGTGCTCGATTCTGCAGGGGTAATGAAGCAGGCCGTGGCTTATCTTGAGCCCAAAATGGAAAAGGTAGAAGGCTCGCGCAAAGGCACGATTGTGCTCGCAACTGTGAAAGGCGACGTCCACGACATCGGCAAGAACCTCGTAGATATCATCCTCAGCAACAACGGCTACGAGGTGGTCAATCTCGGCATTAAGCAACCAGCAGATTCGATCATCGATGCCGCGCAGAAGCACAACGCTCATGCCATCGGACTCAGCGGCTTGCTGGTGAAGTCCACGCTGGAGATGAAATATGTAATCCAGGACCTGCAGAGAATGAATCTCGGCTACCCGGTTATCTGCGGTGGCGCAGCCCTGACCCGCAAGTACGTCGAAGATGATCTGCGGCGCGAGTATTCGAACTCTGTGTTCTATGCGGACGACGCATTTGCTGGCTTACACATCATGGACGATCTCACGTCAGAGAACGGCGCGCGCGAAGCTCGCCTGCAGGAAGGACGTGTGGTCAAGCAGTTTGCCCGTGCGGCAGTGGCCAGCGCGGATGGTGGTGAGGTATCGACCGAACGCTCTGCCGTAGTCACGAGCGCGCCGAATATCCCAAAGCCTCCGTTTGTGGGACGCCGCGTTCGCACGAACTTCGATCTGAACGACATTTTCGAGTACGTGAATGAGACGGCGCTGTTCAAGAACCAATGGCAGCTGAAGACCGCCTCGGCTACCGACTATGCCAGGCTTGTCGAAGAAAAGTATCGCCCGATCAAGCAGCAGCTACAGCGAGAAGTGATTGCCTCGCGTCTGCTCGAGCCCAAGGCTGTTTATGGTTTTTATCCGTGTAACAGTCAAGGCAACGACGTAATTGTTTTTGACACGTTCGAAACACTGCGCGAGATCCAGCGCTTCACTTTTCCGCGTCAGCGCGAAGGCCGCAAGCTGTGTATCTCAGATTTCTTTGAACCGGTTGACTCCGGGAACGTCGATGTCATCGGCTTCTCAGTCGTGACCGTCGGAAGCCGAGCCAGCGAAGAAACCAAACGGCTGTTCGAAGCTGGAGACTACACTCGATATCTGTATCTGCACGGACTCAGCGTAGAAACCGCCGAGGCGCTCGCCGAGTACATGCATCGCGAGATTCGACGCGAACTGGGCATCGGCGGTGATGACTCGCCGCGTATCACCGATCTCTTCCATCAGAAGTATCGCGGATCGCGCTACTCGTTTGGTTATCCAGCGTGTCCCAATTTGGAAGACCAAACAAAGCTGTTTGCCATCTTGCATCCGGAAGAGATTGGGGTGACGCTGACGGATACGTTCCAAATTGAGCCTGAGCAATCCACGTCTGCGGTCATTGTGCATCACCCGTCCGCGAAGTATTTCGTGGCTTAAGCGGTGTCAGTACCGTCCGCGGTAAGCGGATGGTCAGGCGCCGATCGTCGTTCACCCGTTCGCTACCCGCGAACGGTACTGACCAAGTTTCCGGGAACGAACATGATCTTATTCACTCTTCTGTTCCTGCTAAGTACAACTCCATCCTCCTCCGCTGAGAAGCTCCCGCGTGTGTTTTTGCTGGATGCAACGAATGTGCGCCATCAGCGCGAACTCGCGCACTCCCAGTCAGCTCCGAGCGAGATTCTCAAAGCTGTTCGTTCGGAGGCAGATAAGGCCATGAGCGCGGGCCCATTCTCGGTGATGCAAAAAGATTCGACGCCCCCAAGCGGGGATAAACATGACTACATGAGCCTGGCTCCGTACTTTTGGCCGAATCCAGGTACGCCCAATCATCTGCCTTACGTACGTCGAGACGGAGAGCGAAATCCGGAGATCAAAGGCATCTCCGACCATGATGAGATGGGCAAAATGGCTAGCTCAGTGCATGCTCTCGCAATCGGCTACTACTTGACCGGAAATGAAGACTACGCTTCGCGAGCCGCGCTCCTGCTACATACCTGGTTTCTCAATGCGGGTACCAAAATGAACCCAAACCTTGAGTACGCTCAGGGTATTCGCGGTATTACGACGGGACGAGGCATTGGGATTATCGATAGCCATAGCCTCACTGAAGTTATCGATGCCCTCGGCTTACTGAATGGATCGAGGAATTGGAGCGAAGCCGACCAGAAAGGAATGGAGCAGTGGTTCGGCGGTTTTCTGGAGTGGCTGCGCACGAGCAAAAATGGAAAAGATGAATCCAATGCGAAGAACAATCACGGCTCTTTCTATGACGTCCAGACGGCTGACTATGCGCTTTTCCTCGGACGGAACGATTTAGCGAAGCAGATTCTGACTACGGCCGAGCAGAAGCGTATTGCCACTCAGATCGAGCCCGATGGTAAGCAGCCGCTCGAATTGGCGCGCACGCGCTCCTTCGGTTATAGCTGCTTTAACCTGCGCGCACTAACTGAGCTGGCGATTCTAGGAGGACATGTTGGAGTGGATCTCTGGCATTTCAAAACCAAAGACGGGCGCAGCATCCGCGCGGCTCTCGACTATTTGCTTCCCTATGCGCTGGGCGACAAACCATGGCCATACAAGCAATTGGGCGATCTCGGCGCTCGCGATTTGGTTCAACCGCTTCTCGAAGCTGCCCGAGCCTATAACGACTCAGGTTACGAAGCGGCCGCTAGAAAGATCGAGGGCGATAATCGCAGTGCAACTTTCGATCTTCTTGACGCGGCAGCCCAGGGCAATTAATGCGCACAATTCTTGTCATAGAGCTCACGATGGCAGCGCTTCAATGTTGTTGTAGCTGATCCTCAAGCTCTCAATCGGCGGGCGCTCGCTCTCGTCCTGCTCGACAAAGTAGTGCTCGACACCATTCTTCTGCGCGGCATCCAGTACTTTTTTCCAATCGATGCTGCCGTTTCCCACTTCGGTAAAGTGCCCGGCGGCTGAGTTGAGCTGCTGTGAAGGTGGGTATCCTGGCTTGCGATCTTTGAGATGGAGCAGGCGAATACGCTTTCCGAGTTTTTGCAGCATCGCGACTGGGTCCAGTCCAGCTTGTGTGATCCAGTAGCAGTCCATCTCAAAGCAGACCAATTTGGGATCGGTGCGCGAGACCAGCGTGTCAAATCCGGTGGCCTGACCCAACTTCCGAAATTCGTAATTGTGGTTATGGAATCCGAAGCGCATGCCCATGCCCTTCGCGCGCTCTCCCCATTTGTTGAAGTTCTCGGCAGCGCGGGCGAAGCCGTTCACTGAATCGCGCATGTTTTCGGGAAGCATCGGGCACACCACGTATTCGACGCCGAGCTCGCGCGCATAATCGAGCTTGTCGGGAAGTCCGGCATAATCGAAGTGCCCGCTGGGAACTTTCAGTCCTGCGTCGGCGATCATGGTCCGCAGCTCTTTTGCTGGATGCGAATAGACGTTCCAGTAGGTCTCAACCTCGTCGTAACCAATCGCGCGAATTTGCTTCAGGACTCCAGGCAAATCGGATTCGGCTTGCTTGCGGACGGTGTAGAGCTGGACGCCAAGTGTGCGATGGGTCGCAGCAAACCCTCTGCGGGAAGCAATGGCGGAAGCGAGTCCCCCAATACTGACAGCCAGAAACTTTCGACGCGAGAGCATGGCGAAAATACTACCAGCTTGCTTGTGATACAGCTCACCGTGCACCGAAGGGCAGCACCTAAGGGAACACGTGCGCTTTTATGTTTGTGTTCGCAGGGCTCGCCTCTCCATGATTAAATCGCAATGAGATGAACTCCCCCAATCCAGTCACTGGGCCGGACCTCAGCATCACTTTCTGCGGCATTCATTTCAAGAATCCGATCATCGCCGCAAGCGGTACTTTCGGGTACGGCGTCGAATTCGAGGACATCGTCACACTCGATAAGCTCGGTGGATTCGTGGTGAAAGGCCTCTCGCCCGAGCCGATGGCGGGCAATCCTCCACCGCGTATGTTCGAGACTGCGGCGGGAATGCTCAACGCCATTGGCCTACAGAACATCGGAGCGGAGGCTTTCCTTCGCGACAAGCTGCCGATTCTTGCGCGCAAAAAGAACGTAGTCGTGATCGCGAATGTGTTTGGCCACTCGCGCGAGGATTATGAAGCGGTAATTCGCATCTTGAACGAAGGTGAAGGCATCACCGCTTACGAGCTCAATGTATCGTGTCCGAACACGAAGCAGGGCGGAATCAGCTTCGGTAGCGATCCTCACATGCTCGAGGAAGTGGTATCGACATGCAAGCAGCATTCGCGGCGTCCGCTGATCGTGAAGCTTTCTCCCAACGTAACCAGCATTCCCATGATGGCGCGTGTCGCAGAAGAGTCAGGGGCCGACGCGCTTTCGCTGGTGAATACGTTCGTTGCCCTGGCAATCGATGCAGAAACTCGCAAGCCGAGAATTTCAAACCTCACCGCCGGACTTTCCGGGCCTGCGATTAAGCCGATTGCGCTAAGAATGGTTTACGAGGCAGCACGGACGGTCAATATTCCCGTAATAGGCATGGGAGGAATCAGCAACGGCAGCGATGTGATCGAATTTCTGCTGGCTGGCGCCGCGGCCGTGCAGGTGGGAACCGCGAGCTACTTCGATCCGTGCGCGACCGAGCGAATCGTGGATGAACTCTATCGCTGGTGCCTGGAGCATCGCATCAAGGACATCAAGGAGCTGATCGGGGGGCTGCAGGCCGAAGCCTGACGCCAGATTTCATTCGATCACCGCAAGCACATCGCCCGCGTTTACTGCTGCGCCTTCCACCGCAAGCAGTTTCGCCACCCTGCCCTTTTTCGGCGACTTGAGTTCGTTCTGCATTTTCATCGCCTCGATCACGACAACACCTGCACCCTGCTCCACCTCAGAGTTTTGCGGCGCAATTACGCGCACAACTTTCCCGGGCATCGGAGCAATGATTTTCTTCGGCCCCTCGCCAGCGCCGGCGCGTGCGCGACGCGAACGCCAGGAGCGCGGATCACGAATCTCTACCGCATAGCGGTCTCGTCCTACGACGATCTGCTGCTGCGCGGCGTTCAGCACGACCTCATAAGATTGGCCGGCGATCAGCAGCGAAAGGACTCCGCTGGCCGCGGTGCTAGCATTCACGATCAGCTGGTCACCGTCGACTTTACAGAGCCAATTGCCACCATCCTGCTGTGCAAGCTCAACGCGATGATCGCGACCGTTTACCGTAATATCGAAAATCATCGTTCGCGCAGCGCCTCCTGGCGCGCTACGTTCTTCCATTTGCCTGGCGTAGCGGTTGCACCGTTTCCATGACCGTTAACGCGTGCTCCGTTGCCGTTCTTAGCAGATTGCAGGAGTGCGGCGGCGATTGCGGCGATCTTCTCTCCCGCGCCATTGTTGAAAGGGACTGGGGCGCGAGACGATAACAAGCGATCCAGATATCCGGTGTGTATGCGAGCAGCAGCGAAATCAGGATCATCGAGGATCTCGCGAAACAGTCCTAAGTTGGTTGCAATTCCGCCGACAAAATACTCATCGAGCGCGCGGCGCAAACGTCGAATCGCCTGCTCACGCGTTGGAGCGTACGCGATCAGCTTCGACAGCATGGGATCGTAGTCCAGAGGAACCGTCCAGCCTTCGTAGATGCCGCTGTCTTCGCGAATGCCGGGACCTGAGGGCGTCAGCAGCCGTGTGATTTGTCCCGGGCTGGGAAAGAAGTTATTGTCTGGGTCTTCCGCGTAAACCCGAATCTCGATAGCGTGTCCGCGCAATTGCAGATCGCTTTGGGAGAACGGGAGCTGCGCTCCTGCGGCAATGAGAATCTGCAGATGAACAAGATCGAGTCCTGTGACAAGCTCGGTCACTGGGTGCTCGACCTGAAGGCGAGTGTTCATCTCCAGGAAGTAGAAGTTCTTCTCTTGATCGACAAGGAACTCTACCGTTCCCGCGTTGAAATATCCCGCAGTGCGCGCGAGAGCAACCGCGGTTTCACCCATCGCCTGGCGCATCGTTGCATCGACGACGGCGGATGGCGCTTCCTCGATTACCTTTTGATGACGCCGCTGCACCGAGCACTCGCGCTCGCCGAGGTACACCATGTTGCCGTGCTCGTCGCCCAGGACTTGAATTTCAATGTGACGAGGCTCGACGATCAGCTTCTCGATGTAGACATCATCATTGCCGAAGGCTCGCAGGGCTTCGCTCTTTGCGGATGCGAACGCAGAGGCGAGTTCGTCACGGGCATTCACGCGGCGCATGCCTTTGCCGCCACCTCCCGCTGCTGCCTTCAGCATCACCGGGTACCCAACTTGCCCGGCAACCTGCTCAGCATCAGCAAGCGAGCTGAGAGCGCGAACTGATCCCGGAACGCGCGGCAGACCCGCGCGATCGGCCGCCTCACGTGCCCTCGTCTTTGAACCCAATGCTTCCATGGCGGAAGGTGGAGGGCCGATGAACTTCACTCCAGCGTCGGCGCACGCTTTCGCGAAACGAGCGTTTTCGGAAAGAAATCCATAGCCGGGGTGGATGGCGTCGGCTCCGCTGCGGCGTGCGACGTCAATGACGCGCTCTGTGTTGAGATATGACTCTCGCGCAGCTGCCGGTCCAATGTGGTACGCCTCGTCGGCTTTCATCACATGCAGCGCAGCGCGATCGGCGTCGGAGAACACTGCCACCGTCGGAACGCCAAGCTCACGGCAGGCGCGGATCACGCGCACGGCGATTTCGCCGCGATTGGCGACGAGAATTTTCTTGAATAGCGACGACGACATGGTGAAGGGAGATTTAACCACAGAGGGCACGGAGAGCACAGAGGCCAAAGCAGAGGGCTTGATTGTGGATTCCACCTGGCGCTCTGCGTCGTCTGATTGTCAAATGAGCGTTACCTTCCCATGCCGTTGGGATACAGAAGAATTTTGCTGGCTTCGCCGGTCTTAAGCCGCTCCATGCCTTTGCTGAAGTCCTTCAGCGGCATGCGATCTGTTATTACCGGAGACAAATCCAGTTTGCCCGCCCTTAACAGCGCCTGCATTTGGTACCAGGTCTTGTACATCAGCCGGCCATTGATTCCCTGTACGATCGCGCCTTTGAAAATCAGATCTTCAGCGAAGTTCATCTTGATAGGCACTGAGGGAATCCCTAGCAGAGACACGCGGCCGCCAAGACGGAGAATGTCGAATCCGGTCTTAATGCCGTCGGGATGGCCCGACATTTCGAGCACTACATCAATTCCAGTCCCATCTGTGCGTTCGAGCACGAACTTCTTGACATTGTCCTTGCTCGGATCGCACACGTGGTCTGCCTTCATGGCTTTCGCCAGCTTGCGTCGATGTTCGTTTACTTCAAGCGCAAAAACCTGGGCCGCTCCTACAGCACGGGCAACAGCGATGGAGAATAGCCCGATAGGACCACAGCCAATCACAGCCACTGTCTTGGCTGCGATTTCGCCTGCGAGCACGGTGTGTACGGCATTGCCAAGTGGATCGAGAATCGATGCGTAGTCAGCAGGGATCGAGGGGTCGAGTTTCCAGATATTCGATTCGGGAATCTTGACGTAGTCGGCGAAGGCGCCGTCGGCGTCGACTCCGATGATCTTCACGTGCTGGCAGATATGCGCCTCGCCGGTGCGGCACTGCAGGCACTTGCCGCAATTCACGTGCATCTCGGCTGAGACGAAATCGCCTTCTTTTACGCTGGTGACCTCGCGCCCAACGGCTGCAACGGTGCCGCAGAACTCATGACCGGGAACGAGCGGCGGACGAATTCGTTTCTGTGCCCATGCGTCCCACTCGTAGATGTGCAGATCGGTGCCGCAAATAGAAGCAACTTTCACTTGCACGAGAACGTCGTTAGGACCGATCTCTGGCAGTGGAACTTGGCGCACCTCTGATCCAGGCGCCGCCTGTGGCTTCACGATAGCCTGCATGGTTTCAGGCATTCAGGAACTTCTCCGGATACCAGATAGACACATTAGGGAGGCGGACAAAACTTCTCAGTCTATCACCCGTGACTCGGCGGATCCCAAAAGACCACTGTGCTGGACGCCAATCAGGTCGCGACAACAAGTTAGGCTGCACTATGATCCGGTGCGATCCGCGCTAAAGGTCAAGGATGCGGGGACCTGCGAACAGCGAAGTAAGTAGATGCCATTAAGCGCAGACCAGCGATCCGACCTTCTCGCCGGTAATTACTCGCCGGATATTTCCATGCTTATTCAGGTTGAAGATGATCATAGGCAGGTTGTTGTCTTTGCACAGGCTGATCGCAGTGGTGTCCATCACCTTTAGTCCAAGCTTGATGATTTCCATGTAGGTGATCTGCTGGAACATGGTGGCGTCTTTCACCAGAAAGGGATCGGCGTCGTAGATGCCATCGACTTTCGTTGCTTTCAGGATCACGTCGGCTTTGATCTCCATCGCGCGTAGCGAGGCGGCAGTGTCAGTCGAGAAATATGGATTGCCGGTGCCCGCGCCGAAGATCACGACGCGGTCTTTCTCAAGATGTCGAATGGCGCGGCGGCGAATGAACGGTTCGGCTACCTGATTCATCTCAATTGCCGACATTACGCGCGTGTGCACGCTTCTCTTTTCCAGGGCGTCCTGCAGGGCGAGGGAGTTGATCATCGTAGCAAGCATGCCCATATGGTCGGCCGATACGCGATCCATATCGCGCGCCTGCTCCGCAACTCCGCGAAAAAAATTTCCGCCTCCCACGACGATCGCCAGCTGCACTCCCAGTTGGTGGACCTCAGCGATCTCGCCCGCAATTTCGTGCACGCGGTGCACATCCACACCAAAGCCCTGACCCGCTGCCAGAGCCTCTCCCGAGAGTTTTAAAAGAACACGATTGAAGACTTTCGACATCGTGAGTTCAGTATAACGGCAGGCTGTCGGCATTCGGCGATCGGCTTTCGGCCAGACGCCAGTTGCGGCTCTGTTCAAGATGTTTTGCTGGCCGAACGCTGAGAGCCGAAAGCCGACAGCCCAAGCTCAGTACGGGTGCGGCTCGGTCTTCCATTTCTCGTACACCTTTGCTTCGAGAAAGACCTTGAACAACGAAGGATCGAGCTCGCCATCATCGACTGCGAGCTGCAGAATGTGTAGGGCGCGTTCGAGGTTGACCGAGTGCTTGTATGGCCGGTCCGCGGCGGAAAGTGCGTCGAAGATGTCCGAGATGGTCATCATTCGTGTCTGCACGGGAATTTCCGGTGCGGAGAGCTTATACGGATATCCCTGCCCATTCAGCTTTTCGTGATGGCCGCGTGCGATCTCCGGAATGTGGCGGATCTCCGAAGTCCATGGAATCTGCTGGAGGAAATTGACTGTGTGTACTACGTGCGACTCGATCTGCAGCCGCTCGTTCTCGTCGAGCGAGCCCTTGCGGATCGAGAGTAGGCGAACTTCATCAGGCATGAGGAGAGGCTTCTCGTTGCCGTCAAAATCGCAGTAATAGCGCTCGGCGATTTCGGCCAACTTCTCAAAGCTTCCCTCTGGCAACACGGTGGGCTCATCTGCCTTCAGCACCGTCTCGAAATAGTGATCGACTTCCTCCAGTTGCCGCCGCAACTCATCGTCGAAACGGCCGACCTTCGCCATGTACTCTTCGCGTCCTTTGGCGAGCACATAATCGAGCCGCTGCTGAAGCTTTTCTGCCTGGATTGAGCGCTTCACGAAATCAAAGCGCTGCTTCACCAATTCCAGTTGCGCGGGGTACAGCTTCTTGGCTTTGACCAGGACCTCTTCGCGAACTCCGACCTTACCGAAATCGTGCAGCAGCGAGGCATAGCGTATCTCACGCATTTCCTCACGCGTGAAGCGCAGGTTCGAATATGGCCCGGTCTCGACGCGCTGCACCGACTCAGCCAACGCGACGGTGAGATTGGCGACGCGGAAGGAATGACCGGAAGTGGTAGGGTCGCGAGCTTCGATGGCGATAACCGACGCGCGCACGAAGCCTTCAAACAGGCGATGAATGTTCTCGTATAAACGGCTGTTCTCGATGGCGACCGCCGCCTGGCTGGCAAGAGAGGTGACGATGTCCTGCTGGCGATGTCCGAATGGAATCACCTGCTGATTCATCACCTGAATTGAGCTGAGCTTAGCCTTGCCATCGCGCTTGGCATTGATAAGCTGCAGCACGCCCACGATCTGCTCTTTCTGATCGTGCAAAGGAACAGCGAGAATCGAGCGGGTGCGATAGCCCGAGTCTTCGTCGAACTTGCGGTTGATGCTGTAGGGAACGTCGGGCGACAAGTGATAGGCGTCGTCAATGTTGACGACTTTCCCGGTATCAGCGACGTAGCCTGCGATCGAGTGATGGTCGATTTCGATGGTGGATTCCCGAAAAGGAACATCAATGGAATCGTTCTGCGCCAGTTTGAAACGAAGGAACTTCCGCCTCGGTTCTTCTTCCTGCGCTTTTACGAGTTGAGCCGCAGGTAAACCACTCGATGATGGCGAAGCCGAAATCACGGGACTGGGAGCTGGCGTTGCAGGCTTTTCGTCCGGAACGCCTTCGACCAGGTAGAGCGAGCCCGCATCGGCATTTGTAATTTCGCGACACTTCGTCAGAATCAACTCGAGCAGCCGGTCTAAACGATGCTCGGCAGAGAGTGCGGCGCCGATTTTGTTCAGCTCCTGAATCTCGCGCGTTACTCCGCGGAGCCGTTCGTTGACCTGCTCGCGTACGTGGATTAGGTGAACGTGGTCCAAAGCGTTGTCCACCGTGCGCTCCAGGAGCGGCAAAGGCGTGTTCGACGGCAAATACGCATACACAAGCGCGTCGAGCCGGGGATCGTGAAATCGATGATCGGTGAGCCCAATCAGCCGCAGGTTGGGACGGCGAAGTTCGTCGTAATGCGTAAGAAGCAACCGCTCATCGCCGCTGATGAGCACGCGTTCGAGATCAGCCGGAAGATCCAGTGACCCTTCGAAGGAAATGCGGCGAAAGCGTGAGAGCTCCGCGAGCATCCGCTGGATACGGGGCTCTTGATCGAAGCTCACCAGCAGAGGCAACACACGTGTGCTGGAGCTAGCCGCAGCCTTTGTCGTGGGAGTGGTGGACATTCCTATGCCCTGGCGCGGCACTGCTTGCAGATCGAACGTATCCGTCCGGCCATTCGGGGTTATGGCGCAATAAGTGGGCTTACTATAGCACGACGGGAAGTGCAGGTATCGCGCCAAAGGGCGCAACAGAGCCACCTTCAGGTGATGGGGCCTCTGTGTTTCTTGCGGCTGCGCAGGTTGATTTTGCGGGCTCTGTGCTTTAACTGCTGCTGGGTTTGGTCGCCCAGCAGCGCCCACCGGCCACCGCCGCCGGTTCCGTTATTCGTGCCTCAGCGCGACCATTGGGTCCACCTTTGCTGCACGCCGGGCCGGAACATAACACGCCAAAAGCGCGACGAGAGCCAAGGAGAGCGCCGTCAATACAATCGTCGCCGGATCGCCAGGGTGTATCTCGTGCAGCAAGCCGGAAAGTAATCTTCCCGCTGCGAGAGCTGCAATCAGACCCAAGGCAAATCCCAATCCCGCCAGCCGCATGCCGTGCCGGAGTACGAGCGTCAGCACATTCGAGCGACTCGCTCCCAACGACATGCGAATTCCGATTTCGCGGGTGCGCTGCGTAACCAGGTACGACAGCACTCCATAAATTCCTACCGCGGCAAGAATCAGTGCCAGGCCTGAGAAGAGGCCTACGAGCAACGCTAGGAACTGCTGTCCGCTGGCGTGTTCGGCGATCACATCGTTCATGGTACGTATGCCGAACAGCGGCAATCCCGGATCGACCTGAGCCAGGGCGTGGCGCACCTCGGAGGTGACATCCATCGATGCCGTTGACGTGTGCACGACCACGTACATGTATTGCGAGCCGTCGAATGCATCGTAAGCTTCGGGTACAGACGCATGGGTGATACCCCACTGCTTTACATCGCCCGTCTCGCCAATTACCTGGTACCACGGACCATCTTTGTCGCCGCGGGTAAACATTTGCCCTATCGGGTTCTGATTCGGCCAGAACTGCCGAACCATGGCCTCGTTAACGACGGTCGGAATTGTGATCGCATTTTTCTCTTCGGG
>DASTZZ010000017.1 GCA_035764005.1 Terriglobales bacterium | reverse complement strand
TTTACTGCTTTCACGGTGAAGGAGAATAAGCCGACGCTGGCCGAGGGGATTCATGGTGGATGGCTGCTCTCAGTAGTCGCGACGCAAGCTGTAGCTGTCCTGACGGCGTTGCTTGCGCGCCAGTGGCTGAATTATCAGCAGCTCATGATCTTTGTCTCGCTTGTCCTGTGGCTGTGCGGAGGAATGCTGTACATCTGGATCATCTCGCTGATTTTTTATCGCTACACTTTCTTCAAGTTTGTGCCGTCGGACTTGATGCCCCCGTATTGGATCAATATGGGCGCAATGGCCATCTCGACGCTCGCAGGAGCAACTCTTATACAAAACGCCGGGCTGGCGCCCTTTATCCAGGACATGCTGCCGTTTATCAAAGGCTTCACGATGTTCTTCTGGGCCACGGCGACCTGGTGGATTCCAATGCTGCTCATTCTTGGATTCTGGCGCCACGTGTACAAGAGGTTTGCTCTCAAATATGACCCGTTGTATTGGGGAGCGGTCTTCCCGCTCGGCATGTACAGCGTGAGCACCTATCAGCTTTTTCACGCGCTGCAGATTTCATTCTTGGACTGGCTTCCGAGACTGTTTGCGTATGTATCGCTCGCGGCATGGATCGTGACATTTGTCGGTTTTGTGGCGCAGATTGCGACCTTGTTCAGACCTCAAGCTGAAACAGCTTGAGAGAGACTTGCATCAATTGTGGTTCGAGGTTTAGTTGTAGAGAGATTCGTCGTTGACGGCATATTTCAGGTATCTGCATGAACTCACAAGCGGAGCAGATGCAATATGTAAGCCGGCGAGGTGAACGTGATGTTCACCATGCCATGTTCTGGGGAATCGTAGTCGCCGCGGTTTTGATCCTGCTGATCTACCTCGGCAGCAACCGCTTTCGTCATTTCGACGCTGCTCTTATTCCGTATGCGGGCGCCAGCGTCTTTGCGGCCTTTGGAATTGGATATCGCTATGGCATGTGGCTGCGGCGTCCACCCACGCGCAAGTATTGGTTTCGCGGATGGCAGATCTTCTTTCGTCCATCGGTACTGATCAAGAACATCGGCCGGCTGATCCAGCTTTTCCTTGCGGACTTCTTCGCGCAGCGCTTCATTGAAAAACGCTCGCATCTACGCTGGGCGGCGCATTGGCTGATTGCCTGGGGATGCATTCTCGCTGCAGCCGTCACGTTTCCTCTGTCATTCGGATGGGTTCACTTCGAGAGCGCGCCCACCGACCAGAACGTCTATCGCGCCTTTTTCTTCGGAGTGCAGGTTGGTCAGTTCCATCTTGGGACTATCATTGCTGCGATCAGCTTCAACATCCTCGACATCTCGGCGGTAATGGTCCTCGCGGGAGTTTCGCTGGCGCTGTTCCGCCGCGCGCGCGATCGGGGCGCCATTGCGGTGCAGCAGTTTGCGCAGGACATGATGCCACTGTTGCTACTGTTCGCAATTTCCATTACAGGGCTGTTTCTCACGGCATCCACGCACCTGCTGCATGGATTGAACTACGGCTTTCTCTCCATGCTGCATGCCGTCACGGTGATTTTCACCCTTCTTTATTTGCCGTTTGGCAAGTTCTTTCACATTTTTCAGCGTCCCGCCCAGATCGGCGTGCAGTTCTATAAAGACCTCGGCACGGCCGGCCCACAGGCGAGGTGCCTCCGCTGCGGACAGGAGTTTGCTTCGCAGATGCACGTCGATGATCTGAAGGAAGTGGAACGGGGGCTGCAGATTCGTTACGAGTTGCCGAAGGGTGCCCATTACCAGGACGTCTGCCCACCATGTCGTCGCAAGTCGCTCGCCATGGCCCAGGATGGGAAGTGGCGGGCGCAAGGCTCGCGCGTTGCAGAAGATGCCGTATCAATATGGCCAAATTACCAGTAGACGTCGTCACTCTCGTTCATGAGTTCGGACCATCGCTTAACCGCGTCCCGGTCACCGGCTGGAGTTCCGATGTGGAACCCGATCGCATTGTAAAAACCCATTGCTGCTTCTGCGGGCAGCAATGCGGCATTCAGCTCAAAGTCAAAGACAATCGCGTGATCGGCTTTGAGCCCTGGGAGGATTTTCCTTTCAATCAAGGCCGCTTGTGTCCCAAGGGTGTGAAGCGCTACATGCAGCATGAGCATCCGGACCGCCTTAAGGCTCCGCTCATGCGGAAGGAGGGCACGGGTTTTGTGCCGGTTTCGTGGAACGAAGCTCTGGACAAAGTTGCGAGCGAGATTCGCCGCATTCAGGGAGCTTACGGCAACGATTCCTTCGCGCTGATCGGCGGCGCGTCGTTGACCAACGAGAAAGCGTATCTCATGGGCAAGTTCGCTCGTGTCGCCGTGCGCACTGCGAACATCGACTACAACGGACGGCTCTGCATGGTGTCGGCCGGCGTGGCGTCGAAAAAAGTCTTTGGCCTCGATCGATCGGCGAATCCGTGGAGCGACATTCCCAAGGCGAAAGCCATTCTCGCTGCCGGATCGAATGTCGCGGAATGCTCGCCGATCACAACGAATTACTTCTGGCAGGCACGCGAGAACGGAGCCAAGGTCATCATTCTCGATCCACGAATGACTCCGATTGCGCGCAACGCCGATCTCTACATTCCCGTAAGGTCAGGCGGTGATATCGGCGTCTTCAACGGCATGCTGCACGTGATGATCGAGCGCGGATGGATCGACCGTGAATTCCTCGCGCAGCACACCACAGGCTGGGAGCAAGTTGAGGAGAGCCTGCGCAAATACACGCCGGAATATGCTGCAAAGATCGCGGGAGTTCCGGCGAGCATGATCATTCGAGCTGCCGAGATCTGGGGACCCGCCGAGACCAGCTTCCTTCTTCATGCACGTGGCCTCGAACATCACTCCAAAGGCGTGCAGAACTGCATGGCGGCCATGAATCTGGTGCTCGCCACCGGGCGCATCGGCCGCGAAGGCTGCGGCTACGCGATGATCACCGGCCAAGGCAATGGCCAAGGCGGACGCGAGCACGGCCAGAAATGCGATCAGCTACCCGGCGGGCGCGACATCGAGAATCCCGAGCATCGCAAATACATCGCCGAAGTGTGGGGAGTTCCTGAACAGAGTATTCCGCACAAGGGCATCACATTCATTCCCATTCTGGAAGCGATCCACGCAGGCAAAATCAAAGGAATGCTATCGATTTGCTGCAATCCCATGGTTTCGCTGCCGAATAATTCCTGGGTGCGCGAGGCGCTGGAAAAACTCGAGTTCTTCTGCACGATCGATTTCTTTCTTTCCGAAGCGGGAAGGTATGCCGATGTCGTACTAGCCGGCTCTCTCATGGAAGAAGATGAAGGCACTACGACCAATGTCGAAGGGCGCGTGATTCATCATCGCAAAGCCGTAGATCCTCCTGCCGATGCGCGTGTCGACTGGAAGATCATCTGCGATCTGGCTGCGCGGCTCGGAGCGGGAGACAAGTTCTCCTATAACTCGCCTGCCGAGATGTTTGAGGAGCTACGCATGGCCTCCCGAGGCGGTCCCAATGATTACTACGGCATTACTTGGGACCGCATCGATCGCGAAATGGGAGTCTTCTGGCCATGCCCTTCGCTCGATCATCCGGGTACACCTCGGCTGTATGAAGGCGGAAAGTTTTCTCATCCGGACGGCAAGGCGCACATGCAAGTCGTCGAGTGGCGACCGGCGGCCGAAGAACCGGATGCCGAGTATCCAATCATTCTTACGACTGGTCGAGTGGTCTCTCAGTATCTCTCAGGCTCGCAGACTCGGCGCATCGGCGCGCTCGTCGATCAGTATCCGCAGCCGGTGTGTGAGATTCATCCTCTGCTCGCTAGCAAGCTCGGCATTACCGAGGGCGATTTCGTAACTGTTGAGAGTCGCCGTGGTTCGGTCACAGTGCGCGCAAACGTGGTGAAGACCATTCGACCGGACACCGTGTTCGTTCCTTACCACTGGCCGCTGGAACGTGCAGCCAACAACATGACAGTCCGCAACATCGATCCTATGTCCAACATTCCCGAGTACAAGATTTGCGCTGTACGAGTGAAGAAAGCGGCTGTGCCCCACGATCCCATTTCGAAACTGGAGATGCAGGCTGGAGGCGTGCGATGAACGAGATGGAGTTCTTCATCGATTATTCGCGCTGCATCGGCTGCAAGGCTTGCGTGCAGGCGTGCGAAGAGTGCGATACCCACCGCGGCGTCTCCATGATCCACCTGGAGACGATCATGCGTCCGGACAGCGTCCAGACTGCGCCGCAGGTCTGCATGCATTGCGAAGATCCGATCTGCGCGCAGGTATGTCCGGCTGACGCCATCAAGAAGACGCCAGACGGCGTGGTGCAAAGCTCGCTCAAGCCGCGCTGCATCGGCTGCTCGAACTGCGTGTTGGCGTGTCCGTTTGGAGTGCCCAAGTATCGCGCCGAGATCAACCAGATGATGAAGTGCGATATGTGCTACGACCGGACGAGTGTGGGCAAGCGTCCAATGTGCGCCACGGTGTGTCCGTCCGGCGCCCTAACCTACACGACACGCGAGAACATCGAGCGCACGCGCCAGGGGCTCGCCATCAATGAATGGCAGTTTGGCGGCGAGGTCGTGCGTACCAAAGTCAACGTGCTGGTCCCGCGAAGTGTCGAACGTATTGACGTTGGTCTGGAGCAAATTGGGATCAGGCACACCAACGAATACGACGTGGCGGCGCTGCTGTCCGGAGACTGAGAATGCAGAACGACGATAAATGCAAAGACTGTCCGGGTTGCGATAAGAAGGAGACACGATGGCGCGAGGACTTTCCCGTCCAGTGGGATAAAGACGAATATGTCACGCGCCGCGAAATGGTGAAGTTTCTTAGCCTGGGCTCGCTGCTGATTGCCGGCGCAAACTTCATTGCCGCTTCCGTTCCGCATCTCCAGCACGGCGGAAGGTTTCCCAAACTGAAGATTGCCTCCGCGGACCAGATTCCTGCCGGAGGATCGCAGCTCTTCCGTTACCCCACTGACGAAGATCCCTGCATTCTTATTCGCGATCGCGCCGGAGAACTGGTCGCATACTCGCAGGTATGCACACATCTTTCCTGCGCGGTCATACACCGTGCTGAGGAGAACACGCTCTTCTGTCCCTGCCATCACGGCTATTTCACTGTAGAGGAAGGCCGTCCCACTGCCGGCCCGCCAACGCGCCCTCTGCCACGCATTAAGCTGGAGCAAAACGGGAATGACATTTTCGCTGTCGGAGTCGAGGTGTAAATGAACCGGCAGGAACAAGGCACGACGCTCTTTACTGCGCTCCTTACGTTGGTTGGAGTAGGAGTGATCGTGCAACTCTGGCTTTTGTCCGCGAGCGTTGATGCTGTGTTTCGTCACGATTCGGGAACGCCCCTGCATGCGGCCATTGCTTCCGGCGTGCTCTTCTTGATTAACGCAGCTCTACTGCTATATCTGTTCGGCTTCGATAAGCGCCTGCGACGACCCTAAGCCTTGCCAACCGACGACTGCTGAGGCAAGACAAGCGTCAGCAGGAATACAGAATCTTCAATTGCCTGAACGTCGTGCTCGACCTTGCGATCAAGCGCGAGTACGTCGTGTTCCCGCAAGTCGCGCGCTTCTGAAGCAAGCTGAAGACGAATCGATCCGCGGAGACAGTGCACCGCGATGCGTCCTTCCGAGTGATGCTGAGGCATACGTGAGCCACCCTGCATCGCGAGCAGCACCAGTCTTAAGTCTGAAGTCTTCAGCAGAACCTTCGAGACGTAGCCTTTTGCCCAAGGTTTCGTCTTATTTAATTGTTCGATTTCCGTGCTCAGCTCAAGGAAGCGCGCAAATCCCTTCTCCAAGTCTTCACTGCTCATGTCACCTCCGACGACTAAAAAGAGTCCGTACAGCCGCAATGCTGAAAAACCTATTTCATTGTCGGTCCAAGTTCAAAATCCTGGATGTGATTATTGTCACCAAGCGCAAGCCCGCAGAGGATGCGTACAATAAGTGTTTTCTCGCGGAGTTACATGGCTCTCCACAGCACTCCAGTTACTCCCGTCACCGACTCGCTGCTGAAGACGCAACTTTTCTCTGGACTCACGCCCGCAGAACGCGAATCACTCAGCAAACGAGCGGTTCGCAAGAGATATAAAGACGGTGAGCGGCTATTCACAGAAGGCGATAAATGCGACGGGTTGTTCGTCGTCTCGAAAGGAGCGGTGCGCATCTTCAAATCGGCGCCGAATGGGCGGGAACAGGTGTTGGCCGTGGAGGGTCCGGGCAGCTCGATTGCCGAGCTCCCCGTCTTCGACGGAGGGGATTATCCGGCTTCGGCAAATGCGGTAGGAGAAACGGAAGCCGTCTTCATCTCTCGTCAGGCTTTTCAGGCATTCTGCCTTGAACATCCGCAGGTTGCGCTCAAAGTACTCGCCGTCGTCGGATCGCGATTGCGGCGGCTGGTTGCAATCGTCGAAGAACTCTCGTTCACGACCGTACGCCAGCGGGTAATCGCTCTGCTAGTCCGGATGGCAGAAGCCGAAGGGAAGCGAACTGCACGTGGCATTCAATTGTCGCTCAAAGCTGGACACCAGGAGATCGCGTTTGAGATCGGAACAGTTCGCGAATTGGTTTCGCGCAATCTGGCGCGCCTTCAGGCTGAAGGCCTGATCGAAGTTGACGGCCGCGAGGTCCTGGTCAAAGACCTGGCTGCGCTTGAGGCGCAGCAGAAAGTAGCTTCCTAACCTCCCGCTTTCATCGCCGGCCTCCTGTGACACAAGTCACTGAACCGTGTCCTCCCCTTTAGTAGATTGGAAGAAACAGGAGCGGCTATGACATTCAAACCCGCAAACACGGTCCGCGAGATCGCTCATCAACTCCCTTCTTCGATTCGCATCTTCGACGACCTTGGCATCGACTACTGCTGCGGCGGGAACAAGTCCATCGCGCAAGCATGCCAAGCGGCAGGCGTCTCGCTTGAAATGCTGCTTGGCCGTTTAGGGGAATTGAACGAAACGATTCCAGATCCTGATTTTGGGCATTGGCATCAAGCACCTCTTTCCGAACTGACGCGGCATATCGTGGAAAGCCATCACGCTTACGTCCGCAAGGAGATTCCACGGTTGAACGCGCTGCTCGAGAAAGTGAATTCCCGTCATGGGAGTGTTCATCCGGAGCTCACACCCATGAAGCTGGTCTTCGCCTTCGTTGGCGAGGACATGCTCAATCATATGCAGAAAGAAGAGCAGGTGCTTTTTCCTTACATCAACGCTCTAGAGCGGACAAGCAGCGAAGGCGAGGTGCCCCCACCCACTCCGTTTGGCAGCGTAACGCGTCCCGTAGAGTGCATGATGCGCGACCACGAAAAGGCCGGCAAGGAGATGCAGCAGATACGGGATCTGAGCAGCGGATACACGGTGCCAGACGGAGCCTGCATGAGCTATCGCGCGCTCTACGATGGGCTGCGTGATTTCGAGCAGGACCTGCATCGCCACGTGTACCTCGAGAACAACATTCTGTTCCCGAGAGCGATCGAGACTGAATCGAAAGCCTGCGCTCCAGCATGAGTCCAGCGACGCTCCTACAGATCGAAGCAACCCTGCGCGACACAAAAATACAAAGCGCGATCGATCGTGAGCGCGGTGCGCAAAGGCTGGTCACGGCATTCATCCTGACCGGCTTGGCGTTCATGCTGCTGCCGGGAACCTTTCTCGGAGTGTGGAACCTAATCTCGATCAGCGAGTCACGTTCGGTGACGACGCTTTCGCCGGCATGGATTCAGGCGCACGGGCATGCGCAGATCTTCGGCTGGATCGGTACATTCATTCTGGGCATCGGCCTGTATTCTCTGCGGAAGATGCAGCATAGCGCGCCTTTTCCCTTGAGTCGGGGCTGGCTGTGCTGGGCCTTATGGACGATCGGCGTGCTCCTGCGTTGGACAACCAACATTTACGCATGGCATTGGCGTACGCTGCTTCCCATTTCGGCAATGCTGGAATTATCGGCGTTCGCGCTGTTTCAGCATTGCCTCAGGCGAGAGCGCAAACCAAACCGTGAATCCGAAGCATGGATGACGCTGGTGGTCAGCTCGATTTTTGGCTTCCTGGCGTCGCTGACCGCAAACCTCGCTTTATGCATACTTATCGCTATACGCAACTCCGGCCCGGCATTTCCGCACGGACTTGACCAACGCATGCTCGTACTCTCCACGTGGGGCTTTCTCGTGCTCGCGATCTGGGGATTCAACGCCAAGTGGCTGCCCGTATTCCTTGGTTTGGCAACACCATCAGAACGAGGTCTGATCGCTGCTCTGCTGATCAATCTGGCAGGAGTATCTACTGCGCTGCTTGGCTTGTTTAAAGTCTCAGCGTTCCTGCTCCTCAATGGTGCTCTGGCGGTCATGCTGGCGCTGCACATCTTCGAGCCTGCAAAACACGGGCCAAAGATGCTGAACGTGCACTCCTCATTTCCCATTTTTGTACGCGCTGCATATGTGTGGCTGGGGATCGCCGCCCTGCTTACCGTTTGGGCGACCGGAGCAGATCGCGCGGATGGCATTTGGGGAGCTTCGCGCCACGCATTGACTGTCGGATTCATAGCAGTTATGGTTTTCGCGATTGGCCAACGAGTGCTGCCGGCATTCTGCGGCATGAAGATTCTGTTCAGTCCGACGATTATGCTGTGGTCGCTTGTGCTTCTCAATATTGGTTGTGTCCTGCGAGTCTTCGCGGAAATTCCTGCATACGAGGGCTATTGGCGGCCAGCGTGGCATGTTCTGCCAGTCTCAGCCATTGTTGAGCTTTTGGCGGTTACGCTATTCGCCGTGAATATTTCTGTCTCGATCCTGAAGCCGATGAAACGCGCCGTTTAGCGCGCCAGCGAACCAGGCCTTCTGTCTCGCTCCGGGCCAAAGTCATCAGGAGAACGCAGTTATTACAGCCGACCTGTGTTGCCAACTTTGTCGTAACCGAAGATCCCGAAAGACGCTGTAGGGCATCCTTGCTTTATCCTTACTGCCCGCGAGATTCCACAGGAAGACAGATGAAATATCGACCACTCGGCCGCACAGGCTGGAATGTATCGGAGATCAGTTTTGGAGCATGGGCGATCGGCGGAGCATGGGGACACGTCTCCGAAGATGACGCGCTCGGAGCTTTGCGCACCGCCATCGACTCCGGCGTGAACTTTATCGACACTGCCGACGTCTATGGCGACGGACGCAGCGAGCGTCTGGTGGCGCGACTAAAGAAAGAACGTAAAGAGGAAATCATCGTAGCTACGAAAGCCGGACGCCGCCTGCCTCGACAAACGACCGAGGGCTACAGCCGGCAAAACCTTACGACGTGGATCAATGACAGTCTGCGCAATCTCGCTACCGACACCATCGATCTGCTGCAGTTGCATTGCCCGCCAACCGACCTCTATTACCATCCCGAGGTTTTCGGCATACTCGACGACTTCGTCCGCGCCGGCAAGTTGCGGTTTTACGGAGTGAGTGTCGAGCGGGTAGAAGAGGCGATGAAGGCCATCGAGTATCCCAACGTGCAGAGCGTGCAGATCATCTTCAACTGCTTTCGCCAGCGCCCGGCTGACGTTTTCTTTCCGCTCGCGAAACAGCGCCAAATTGGGATTCTCGCGCGCGTACCGCTTTCAAGCGGAATGCTGACCGGAAAGCTGCGGCGCGATTCGCAATTCGCCGCTGACGATCACCGCAATTTCAATCGTCACGGAGAAGCCTTCGACGTGGGCGAGACCTTTTCCGGAGTCGACTACGATCTGAGCTTGCAAGCGGTGGAAGAGATTCGCCGTCTGTTGCCGGCAGGAATGACCATGAGCCAATTCGCCCTGCGCTGGATTCTGATGTTCGACGCAGTCACATGCGCGATCCCGGGAGGCAAGCGTCCCGATCAGGTCACAGAGAACTGCCGCGCTTCCGACTTACCGCCGTTGAGCAGCGACGCCATGGCCGCAGTCAAGAGAATCTACGAAGGGAAGATCAGAACGTGCGTGCATCAGCGCTGGTAAGTTTCTTCCGCGATTCTGTGCGGACATTTTCTGAAGAACAGTGATATATACAGCGAACCATTCTTTTCGCGAACAGAAAAACGTGGAATTTTGCCCAAAATCCGCAAATTTGGAGCTGAGGCAGGGATCTAACAGGGATTCGCATCATTGCCTCTGGAACTGACAGATTTCCCAAGCGTTAGCTCACTTTTTGCCGGCTGCGGGCAAAAGATCAGGGATTTTGCAGGGATATTTTTGTCCCGAAATGAAACTCCTGCCCAATCACAAGAAACACGGTCCTCAAAAATAATTGCCAACGTGAACTGCCGTTTTCGCAAAACGCTGTATTTTGCGGCCCTCTAAAGCGGGATTTAGCCCTTCAGAATGCGGGAATTAGGGGAAATCAAACTGCGCGAGGAAGTGCCCGTTTTTTCGAACGACGGATCGTATCCGTCGTTCGCAAAACTCCGCAAGTCATTGATTCCACGGTTGCCCCTTCCCAGTTTAGAACCACGGATCGCGTTTGACTCTGAATTGTTTTTCGTAGTAGCACGGAAGTAGGTAGTGAATGCAAGGCGAAAAACCACAGGAGCACACGTAGCGATGCGAAAAAGAAACGATGTCGGATACTGCAGACCGCCGAAAGACAAACAGTTCCAAAAAGGACAGTCAGGCAATCCCAAAGGACGCCCCAAGGGAACTCCGAATCTGGTGGCCGCGTTGACCAAAACCTTGAGCGAATTGGTAGAGATCGAAGCGGAGGACGGAAGCAAGATTACCGTTACCAAACTGGAAGCATCAGTGAGGCGCCTGGTTGATCAAGCGCTCGGCGGCGACTTGCAGGCGTTCCGTATGTTGGTGATTTTCAATCAGGCGATGCAAGGCCCTGACGGCGCACTCTCCGCTTCCGAGCTGGAGGCCGCAGACCAAAAGGTTCTCAACATGCTCCTTCGCCGCTTCGACAGTACTAAGACGAGAACCAACTGATCGATCACGCAGTGCACTCAGGTTGAACACGGGGGCACGGAGGAGCACGGAGGACAAGCAATAGGGATCTGCAATGGACCGAGCTGCCCTCTGCTCGTCAACATCGCGTCAGTACCGTTCGCGATAACGGATGGGTGAGTACTGACGCGCTCACTACCCATTCGCTACCGCGAACGGTACTGACCTGGCGGGACTCGAAGTCACCCTGATCCTCCGTGTCCTCCGTGTCCTCCGTGTTCAATTCGTCGTTCCATTTCAGGAAACCAATGAATCTCTCTCCCGAAGAACTCGATCCCGTCCTCCGCCGCGACTTCTACTCATTTCTCATCCGCAGCTTCGTCGAGCTGAATCCTCAGACCGACGTTGCGGAGAACTGGCACATTGAGGTCATCGCCGACGCCCTCGAGCGCTGCCGGCGCGGCGAGATCAAGCGGCTGATCATCAATCTGCCGCCGCGCTCGCTCAAGTCGCATTGCGCGTCGATCGCATTCCCGGCCTGGATCATGGGCCACAATCCCAGCGCGCAGATCATCTGCGCCAGCTACGCGCAAGACCTCGCCGACAAGCACGCCATCGACTGTCGCGCGCTCATCAACAGTCCGTTCTATCAGCGCATCTTTCCCGCAACACGACTTTCATCAGAGAAACGCGCCGTAGCCGATTTTCTGACCACGGCGCGCGGATGCCGCAAGGCAACCTCGGTCGGAGGCGTGCTTACCGGACGCGGCGCCGACTTCATCATCGTCGATGACCCGCTGCAACCCGATAAAGCGCTCTCTGACGTGCGCCGCAACGCCGTCAACGACTGGTACGACAACACGCTATGCAGCCGACTCAATCACAAGCTCACCGGCTGCATCATCGTCGTGATGCAGCGCCTGCATGAAGACGATCTCGTCGGCCATCTGCTCGACATCGAGCGCCGCCAGGCTATCGACATAGAACCAAAATGGCACATCGTGCGCTTCCCTGCGATCGCGGAGCAAGATGAAACGTATGTAGTCGATCGTTTCGGCGAGCCCATCACACACACGCGCCGAGCCGGCGAAGTGCTCCATGCCGAGCGCGAGCCCCGCGAAATCCTCGATCAACTACGCGAAACTCAGGGCGAGTACCACTTCACCGGGCAATATCAGCAGTCGCCTGCGCCTATGGGCGGCGGCATGGTCAAGCAGCGCTGGTTCAAGACCTACACCGAGGCCGATCGTCCGCAAACCTTCGACTTCGTCTTCCAGAGTTGGGATACGGCAAGCAAGGCGAGCGAGCTGAGCGACTACAGCGTATGCACAACCTGGGGCGTTATCAGGTGGGCGGCTGCAAGCAAAGTGCCGGTCAGTACCGATCGCGGCAGCGATCGGGTGAGTAATGGCGGCAGCCATCGCACCACGAGAGGCGGCCTAATCTTCTTGCTCCACGTCCTCCGCTGCAAGATGGAATATCCCGAATTGAAACGCGCAGTGGTTGAGCAGGCCAATCTCTGGGGAGCGAAGAATGTGCTCATTGAAGACAAGTCTTCAGGCACGCAACTCGCGCAAGATCTGATTCACGAGGGTATGCACAGCATCGTGAAATATCCCTGCACCATGGACAAGATCACGCGCATGAATACCGTGACGAGCACCATCGAAAACGGCTTCGTGTATCTGCCGGAGAAAGCGCCGTGGCTGGCTCAGTACATCCACGAACTGGTGACGTTCCCATACGGGAAACACGACGACCAGGCCGACTCAACCTCGCAAGCATTGAACTGGCTCAAAACCCGTCTGTGGGAATCAGGAATTCAAACCTATTACAGAGAGGAAGCACAAAAAGCGAAGGAGGAAAAGCAGAAAAAAGAAAATGAGCCGGTACGCCTCACGAGGGAGTGGTACTACAAGAAGTACGGGCTGTGAAATGCCATTTCTCAAACAATGAATTCAGTGCCGGAGGCACGATATGTGAAAGCCCAGGACGAAGTCCTGGGTCAGCAAGAATTGAGACTGAGTCCCGGAGGGACGGCACCATTGAGGCGATGCTTACGGACGATGGATTCCGCTTTTCCGCGGTTTGATGTTTTGAACTTGTTCAAATCCGAAGTGTGCGTAGGTGTCGTCCCTCCGGGACTCATGTTTCAAAACCAATCGCACCCCAGGACTGTGTCCTGGGCTTTCACATATCGTGCCTCCGGCACTGAATCTGCGCTGAAAGTGATATGTCGAGGCAACGCACTCATTGCGCTCTTCGATCCGTGGAATGTTCTTTCCTCCGCTGCATCTCCACTCCGATTTTGTCAGGCGGAGGTGCTTGCGGCTTGCGGCACGCCCAACCCGGGAAACGCTTTCACGATCTTCACCGTCTCCACACTCACATGCACCACCTGCCCGATGAGGCGGAGGATGTATTCGGGGTCGTCTTCGCGGTTGGGGTCGTTGGTGATGCCGCTGCGTTTGTCGGTGGAGACCTGGTATTGATCGACGATCCACTCCAGCGCCGAGCGATTCCCTAATCGGTACTCGTAGGTTTCCGGCGGAATGCCTTTCAGCGTCAGGAAGCTGTTGTAGATGAGCAGGCTCTTGTCTTTGCTGAGGCGCATTTTTTCTACGCGCAGGTTCAGCTTCTCTTTCGGATTCTCGATGCGCTCCAGCCGATACTCCGGCTGCTTCTCATAGTTCACGTGCAGGTCGGCGAGGCGTTTCCCGGCATTAGCGAAGGCCCAAAAAACGTATTCGTCCGCGCGTGATACGTAACGAAGCTCGCCAGCATCCTGCGAAACGCGGACCTGTTCAAGCACGTTTTTTATTTGTTCAGGAGATAATTTCGCGTAAATGCGGGCAGATTCCTCGGTATTCGATGCTGTAGGGCTCGGACTAGAGTGTAGAGATGGAGCGTGCCGAGAACCCTCGCTTGGTCGGCCACTACGATTTGTAGCGGCAGAGGCAAATGGAATGCGCGGCAGCTCGCGCTTTAGATTGGCCGCGTAGCGCTCGCGATACTCCGGCGAATGCAGCACGCCATAGACGTAGTGGAAGATATCCCACTTGCCGATCTTCTGATCTTTGTAGTGTGTGCGAAATTCGTTCAGCGCCCAGTCGGTGATGTTCTCGCGGCGATTGCCGCCGTCTTCGTCGTAGCTGTAGAAGGGGAAGCACTGGAAGCCATCAGTGCTGGCCCCGAAATGCAATTCGGGAATGCAATCTGCGACGCATGCGGTGTAAGGCGAACGGAAACCAAGCGCGCTTGCTATGACGATTCGGTTTTCTGCTTCTGAAGCTTTAGTAGGGAAGATGTTGCGAAGCCGATACTGTTCCTCGTTCCAGAAATCGTCAAAATACACAACTTCTTTTACATAGGGACGATAAAGACATGTTCGGAATTTACTGTTGTCGAATTTTGACTCGGTTTTTCTGGCGAGGGCTGCTTTAACTTGACGTGTCCACTTGATACGTTTGTCAGCGACTTTGACGAAGGCTTCTGGCGCTCGCTTTGGAGTCAGCGTGGCCTGACCCAGCGCTTCTTCGTAGGCTTGGATCATCAATTTCACTTTTCGTTGAAGCCCTGACTCGTCGAAGTCGTAAACGTAAGCGTCGCGATTGGTGACCAATCCGAGGGAGTACAGCCCGAAGATCGTTCTATCCTGAGATGAGGTGCTCTTGCTTACCTTTGTGGCTAGCGGAAGTAGGTCCTGGAATTCAGCACTAAACTCGGATGTCAGCCAATTGCCGTTGCTATCTGGAGTTAAACGTTGCCATTTGACTCCGGAAACCTCCCTCGATCGATTCAACTCCGCGTACTTTTGCTCGCGCCGCCAATTCTCAGCCATTCGGGCGTAAGCGATTTCGGTTACCCCTCCCTCATGGTTGCGATGCCGCACTAACACGGTGATTGCAACGCCAACCTGAATGCCGAACACGTTGTGTGTCGTTCCCGAGAGCTTCGGATTTCTACGAACATTGCCGCCAAGGTCCAAGACGTAGATACGGCTGTAGTCTTTCGCGAGATGCTTTCTCATTCCGTCGAACGCGACCTGATCGATGAAGCCGTTGTTTGAGACGAAGCACACTATTCCTTCGTCGCGAATTCTATCGGTTGCGAATCGAAATGCTTTCACATACGGATCGCTAAGTTTGTTTCGTAACGAGGCTTTGGAATCGCGAACATAGGTCTCCTGTACACGTCGATCCATCTGCTCGTACTTGCGGTTCTTATTCTGATCGTTCTCGTTAACTTGTTGCGTGTTATACGGCGGATTGCCGATAACCACGAAAATCGGGGATTCCTTCTGCCTGCGAACTCTCGCGGTGTTTTCTTCGCTCATAAAGCCGAGCGTCCCTTGGTCCAGCTCCGCCAACTCGAACGTGTCAACTAAACAAATTCCAGGGAAAGAGTGATATTCACCGGTTCTGTCGAAGTACTCATGTTCGATGTTCATGCTGGCGATGTAATACGGCAGCAGCATGACTTCATTGCAGTGCAGTTCGTTCTCGTACTTGTAGGGCAATGCGCTCTTTTTCATCTCGCGCATGATGCGCACGATGAAATTGCCGGTTCCCACAAAGGGATCGAGGATGTGCACGCCTTTGTCCGAAAGCGATTTGCCGAATTCCTTTTTCAGGATGTCTTCCACGCTGCGCACCATGAAATCGACGATGGGCTGCGGCGTATAGACGATGCCGTGCGTGTCCGCCTCTTTGGGCGAGTAGCCCTGGAAGAAACGCTCATAGACGGTGTTGAGGAAGTCCTGCTTCTCGGCGTAGTCGCTCTTCTCTTCGGCGCTGCGCTCGATCGCCTTGTAGAAGCGGTCGAGCTCGGAGAGGAAGGCGTCGCGGCTGAAGTGGCGCGAGGTGAGCGAGGAGATGACCTTCTCGATCTCCTGGGCGATCACGTTGCGCGTGCGGAACTCTTCGGCGTGGAAGACGCGGCGGAAGATGCGCTCGGTGAGCAGGTGCTGGATGAGCATCTCCTCGACGGCCTCGAACGACAGGTTGGGATTGATCGAGCGCCGGCACAGCGCATAGAACTCTTCAAAGCGATCGCGGAAGGCCTTGTTGCTGACGCGTTCGTGGTCGATCAGGTCTTTGGCGCGTTTGGCGATCTCGGGCAGACGCTCGCTGAAGTCGTCAACCGCCTTGTCCCATTCCTCGTGCTCGGGTTCTTTGTAGGAGAAGAACTCTTTGAGCAGTTCGACGAGGTTCTTCGCGTCGCCGATGTTCTCGTTGAGCCCGACGCGCATGCCGCGCTGATAGAGGATCGCGCGCTCCGGCGCCTGGAAGATGATGTTGGTGGTGGGATATCCGCGCTCGATTTTGCTGCGAATTTCCTTTTCCAGGTCGTCGTTTACGTCCTTGGCTTCCCAGAATCCGCGGCGCTGCTTCCAGGTATCGAGCAGAGCGCCATCGACGCGCACCTTCTTATACGGATACTCGGGAACAAGCTTCCATTCGAGACGCCTGCCGTATCCGTCGAGCAGCGCCTGAAACGCGCTGCGAACCGCGCCTTCGTGGTCGAATTCAAGCTGTCCGAATTGATGCAGGCTCTCGTAGTAGTTCTTGATCAACCTGTCGCCAGGACGGATTTGCAGCGGGCCCATAAGGGAGTAAGTACCTCAGTTTAGCCTGAAGTTACGGGCCTAAGCGGCTCAAAATCGTCGGACATCGGATTGGGAAATCACTTAGCTAATCGCGATCCTGGTGGCAGCCCACGCATGTCCGCGTCCCGAGCAAGCGCCGGTGCTACGGTTGCTGGGGTGGATTTATGCGTGGGCGATTCTTTAGCGTCGCCCGTATGTCGAGGTATTGAATTGCAGCTTTAGCCGCGGGCTTGGTTTTGTTGGGATGTAGATCAAAATCGCAAAAACGCCCCGGCTAAAGCCGCAAGCGAGAGCAACGTTTAAAACGAGGCGAAAGCCTCGCCTAGGGATAAATCCGTGGGCTCCGCCAAAGGCTTTGCGTGGGAAATGCGTAGGCTCTCACCAAAAGCTTTGCTTCGTGAATCTGCTAGGTTGGGTAATCAATTAATCCGCCTTGCCGACCGTTTTGTTCTTATAGGCATTCTGCAGAATGTAGAAGGCTTTCTTTCTTTCGCCGTGTTCCGAGATGAGGCCCTTGCGGTTGAAGAAATCCTGAATGCCCGGCAGCGGACGACGCGGTGAACGGAAGTCCATCAGAATCCACGGACTCATGCCGCGCAACTGGCGAATGTGATTCAGCATGACGAGCTGGTGCTGATAGATGTTCGCCTGATACTCTTCCGTCCAACGCTCATCAGGCGAGCCGTGCAGGCCGTACTTTGCGTCGCCACCGAATTCGCTCACGATTACGGGCTTCTCGTAGCGGATGTCCCACTCGGTGTGGTCGGCATCTTCCGGCTTGTGTTCGTACCAGCCGATGTACTCGTTCATGCCGATCACGTCGAGCGCTGCTCCAAGAGGATCATCGACGATCTTCTTCATGCCTTCGGTACGAACGAGCAACGCCGCGGTGACCAGCCGCGTGGGATCATCTTCGTGCGCATTACGGACGAGGGTTTCCAGAAATCGTGTACGGGTTGGATTGTTGGGAGTTTCATTTGCTACCGACCACAGGATGACCGAGGCTTTATTCCGATCGCGTCGAATCATCTCATGCAATTGCTGTTGCGCTTTGGCGAGCACTGCAGGATTGTCAAACTGCACAGCCCAGTACGTGGGAATCTCCGACCAGACAAGAATGCCCGTTTTGTCGGCGAGACGCGTCATGCGCTCGTCATGGGGATAGTGAGCAAAGCGCGCGTAATTGCCGCCGAGCTCTTTTATCCAGCCGAGAAGCGTTCGCGCATCTTCATCTGAATATGCGCGCCCGGTGCGATATGGCGCTTCGGCGTGCACGCAAATGCCACGCAGAAAGATCGGTTCGCCATTCAGCAAGATTTGAGTGCCGCGAGTCTCAATGGTGCGAAATCCGATGTCGTCCTCGAGTGAATCCTGCCCAGAGCGAATTGTTACTTGATACAGCTTGGGATTTTCTGGCGACCACAGCTGCAAATTGGCCGCATGGAACGAAACTTTGGCGCGACCGTCGCCTCCTGTTGTTGCCGTCTGCGCCAGGCGCTGTTCGGGAATCTCAACCGTGACCTGTGCACCGGGAACCGCACCCTCGACGTGCACCCAGCCTTCTAGTTCTGTTTTGCTACCACGCCTGAGCTGCAACGTGTAGTCATCGATGAAGGCTTGCGGCACTTCGACCAGCGACACATCGCGCGTGAGTCCGCCGTAGTTCCACCAATCAGTCTGCAGAGTAGGAACACCATCGGCTAGGCGCGTGCTGTCGACCGCAATCACGGCGAAGTTGCCGCCGTCGTGCAGGAGATTCGTTACCTCGCAATCGAACGGAGTGAAGCCGCCTTCGTGCTCGCACGCCTTCTGGCCATTGATCCAGACGTAAGAGCGATAGTTCGCGGCGCCCACATGAAAGAAGACGCGCTTCCCCGGCGCATGCTGGAAATCGAAATCTTTTTCGTACCAGATTGGGCCTTCATAAAAAAAGAGCGACTCGCGTTGGGTATTCCAATCCCCAGGAACGTGCAAAGCGGGAGACTTGGAAAAGTCATATTCAATCGGAGGTCCGCCCGGCTGCTGCTTCTCGTTTTTGAAGTAGCCGTTGTCGCGCAGCTTGCCGTGAAAGCCATACAGCCCAGTTGCGTACGGATCGACGATCGTGTGCCAGTCGCCATCGAGGCTGACTGTGTGCCGATGATCAACATCGACTAGCAGAGTAGAACTGTTCGGCGCAGCCTCCGGTGTTTGCGCCTGCATTGGAGCCAGAAAGCTGCCGATTAGAATTGCAAGCAATAGTTCAATTTGCCGCATCCATTCTTGTGTGGTTCGCAAGGGTCCTCCGTCCAATGGTGTCCTAGATCATTGAAAAGAGGCAGTTTACACCTTCAGTTACCAGCAAGCGTAACAGCGTGGAAATTTCTGGCGCGGCTACAACCAATAGGCCTACAATAAATATCGAAACGTTTTGGTACATTCTCCGGGAGAGATCGCATGAGCACCGTAAATACCAGCCCAGTCACTGAACCGCTTTCCAACATGGATCAGTGGGAGGACTTCGTTCAAGGCCGCTACAAAGAAGGCAAATCGGAGTCGGAGTTCCGCCAGTATGACGAGAAGGCGAACCCTGGTGTTGCCGAATTCTATCGCCTGAACCATCAGCATCAGACCGTCGATTACGTGCTTGGAAAAGAGAAGCAGTACTTTGGTTTAACTCGCGGAAAAAAGAGTGTGTGGGAGGCGGCTGAGTATCTGAACACGCTGGTAGATGACAGCGATCCCGACACGGATCTCACCCAGCTCGAACATTTGCTCCAGACCTCCGAAGCCATCCGTCGTGATGGCCATCCACGCTGGATGGTGCTAGTGGGCTTCGTACACGATCTCGGTAAGTGCCTGTGTCTCTACGGCGAGCCGCAGTGGGGAGTAGTAGGAGATACATTTCCGGTCGGCTGCGCGTGGTCTGATCAGATAGTCTTCCCTGAATACTTCGCTGCAAATCCCGACGCAAAGGTTCCCGAATACCAGACCAAATACGGAATCTACGAGCCAAACTGCGGCCTCGAAAACGTTCACATGTCGTTCGGACACGATGGCTACATCGCCGAAGTCATGAAGCCGTATTTACCTGACGAAGCTCTCTACATGTTGCGCTTCCACTCCTTCTACCCCTGGCACCGACACGGAGCTTACAAGCATTTAGAGAACGAGAAGGATCGGGCAATGCTCCCATGGGTGCAGAAGTTCAATCCGTACGACCTTTACTCCAAAGGCCACACGAAGCCCGATTTGAAACAGTTGAAGTCGTACTACGACGAGTTATTTGCGGAGTTCCTGCCAGAACAATTGGCGTGGTAGTCACACTTCAGCGATAAACGGTGCTAACGCCACTGAGGAGAAAAGCTAGCTCTCTCAGTCGAACAGAGTCTCAAGGGTTGTGTTTTCCTGCGGCAGGCCGAATGTCTGCTGCAGGAACAATTCCCTTCCCTTCCAGAATGCTATAGAACTTATCCGGGGCCAAATCCTTCAACCTATCCACGGTTCCCGAAGGCCAGCGAATCTCAACAGAATCGATCCTTGTCGCGCCTGCAATCCCAAAATGGATTCTGAGATCGTTTTGGGAAAGATAGCTGCCGCCACTGTGAACCTCATCAGTTTGTGTCGTCCCGCCGGCAACGATCTTAATGCGAGCGCCGATTGCTGCACGATTGCTCTTTGTTCCGGCCAGCTCAAAGCTAACCCAATGACGTCCACGAATGCCACGATTCCGCAACAGCATCGGAGACGCATCGAGGTCTTCGATTACGACATCCATGTTGCCGTCGTTGAAAAGATCCCCCACTGCGAGTCCACGAGAAACGCGTTTCTCCAGGAGAGCTGGCCCAGCCTGTGAGCTAGCATCACAGAAGGTGCCATCGCCCTGATTAACATTCAAGATTTTCGGTTGTTTATAACCGCCGGTTTGCGGCGAGCTTTCCACCTGCGGATAAACGTGACCACTTACTGTAATTAAATCGAGCCAGCCATCGTTATCTAAATCTACGAAAGCCGTTCCCCACTTAACCCACGGTAATGATGGAAGTGCAACACCCGACGGGTAGGAGACATCCCTGAAATCGTAGTTGCCGTTATTTCGATATAGAGTGTCGTAATCGCCCGAAAAATTCGTGGCATAGATCGAGGGCAGACCGGAATGATTGTAGTCGCCAATGGCAATCCCCATCGAAGCCTGTTCTGAACCATCTTCGCTGACGGCCGTTCCCGATTCGAGACCGATGTCGGTAAACTTGCCATGGCCATCATTGCGATAAAGAAAGTTGGGAGTGGAGTCATTAGCGATATAGATGTCCGGACGTCCCGAGTTGTTGAAGTCTGCCCAAACTACACCCATGCCGTAATAGCCGGCAGCATCTTCCACTCCCGCAGACTTGGTGACGTCGGAGAACGTGCCGTCCCCGTTGTTGTGAAATAGCGAATCGCCGGCGCCTTTTAATCCTCGCGGTCCGCACTGTACATCGATGCCCGCATACTTGCAGGTAGCGCTGCTTCCGAATTCGGGAAGATCGTTGAGACGAAAATCGACGTAATTTGCGACCATCAGATCGACAAATCCATCATTGTCGTAGTCGCCGAACGCCGCCCCCGTAGACCAGCGTCCATCTCTTACGCCTGCCTTGCTGGTGACATCACTGAAAGTGCCGTCGCCGTTGTTGCGATAGAGAACATTTCCGCCAAAGCAGGTCACGTAGATATCTGGCCAGCCGTCATTGTTGTAATCGGCTACAGCCCCGCCCATCGCGAAGCACGGAGTTCCGACGCCTGCCTTATCGGTGACGTCAGTAAACGTCCCATCGTGATTGTTGTGATACAAGGCGCTTCGGCTCTTTTGATTCTTGAGCGCCATGTCCACGCTTGGAGAATTGGTGAAGTAGATGTCCGGCCAGCCATCGCGATCGTAGTCAATTAGCAGCACACCTCCACTCATCGACTCCAAAATGTATTTCTTTTCCGGAGCTGCCGTGTGCTTGAACTCAATGCCCGATTTGGCCGTGACGTCGTCAAGCTGCGGAACTTGTCGATCGTGGCAAACGGAACGCTTTGCTCCGGGAGGAGGTGGACTGGGAGTCGGATGACCACCCTGTCCGGTAAGCGATGGACTCATCAGCAGCGCAAAAGCAAACAGCAGAACGCTTGTGAACGTCTTTCCGAATGGCATCATCATTGAGGAGGGGCCGACTCCGAGGATAGTGGGAGTTTTCTTCCGACCGTTCTGGCTTTAGCCTGCTTGTAGAGCGCCAATTCCCTGTCGGCATCCTGCAACCGCGCTGCCTTTCTGTAGGCCGCCTGAAGCTGGTAGTGGATGTAATCTTTCTCAGGTGCGGCACGCTCGGCTTGCTCCAAGTGCCGAGTCGCTTCATCGATCTTCCCTTCTTCCAACAGAATCTTCCCGAGCTGATACTGAGCATCGGCGTGATCCGGGTCCGCCGCCACTACCGTGCGCAGCAAGTCCACACTCTTATCGCGCTCTGACTGGAGCAGATACGCGTACGCCAAGTTGTACTTCGAATCGTTGTCATCCGGAGAGAGTTTGAGTTCCGCCTCGAATTCCGCTTCCGCATCTGTGGGACGACCTTGATAGATGCGGGCAAGCCCAGCATTGTAGTGGGCCTTTGCCAAGGATGGATCGATACTTAAGGCACGATGAAAGTCGTCGATTGCGCGAGCGTAATCGCCGATCTGACTCCAGGTTTGCCCAACAAGCAAGAGCGTATCGGGCGGAAGCTGGCGAGTTTCGAGTGCGTTCAAAATTGCAGCCGACTTTTGCGTCTCGCCGATCTCTGCGAGAGATGCCGCCCACGGATAAGCGATCCCTGTTTGATTCGTTGCGGCGTCCCTCAAAGAAGAGAATGTCCTCGCCGCCTCGCGATACGCGTGGCTTGAGAAGTACGTCAGCCCAAGCATCTGGCGCGCCGAAATATCTTTCGGATCTGCTTTCACCTGGTTGGATAATGCTGGGATCGCAGCCTGATAATTCCCAATTTTGAACGCGGCAACGCCTAAATTGCGATTGGCTCCCGGCGTATCCGCCTCCCAATCGATTGCCTGCCGAAAATGCTCGAATGCGCTTGCATAGTCGCCGGTGCGCGCTTCCGAGGTTCCGAGATCGTTGAAGCTGCTGCCAAGAATTGTTCGCAAATATTTTTCTTCCTGCTCGGCCTGCTGCTTTTCCTGATTGCTTAGCTTGGCCTTGGAAAGATCGAATTCGTCAGAGGCCCTGGCAAAAGAGACATCCGGAATCGCCTGCTGCTCCTGCCCCTTTTCCAAGAGCGGAACCACCGCTCCCATTCCGGGAGTGCTACCTTCGGATGCGAGAATTCTGGAAACATTCTGCTGGCTGGCTTTTAACGCGGTATCCAGCAGTTGCCGTGACTTCGCGAAATCCGCTTCGGCCGCTCCCCTTCTGCCGGTCGCGAGCTCGATGCGTCCAAGAGCGATGTACCCCCGGCGTATGTCGTAGTCGCTTCTGGATTCGTTGCTCCCCGTAATCTGAATCGCCTTGCGAATAAGGGCCTCGGCTTTTCCGTAATCGCCACGTCCATACGCATTCAGCCCCATATACAGAGGAGGCTCGGGCCAGTCGGAAAATCCTTGGGCCGCGATGGTTAAGTATCGATCCGAAACTTCATATTGCTTTTCACCAGAGGCAAACATTCCCAGGAGGTAATTTGCAAGATAATCCCTGCCGTTGAGCTCTAATTCTTGCTGGAATAGTGCGCGGACTTCCGGCGTCGGCACCCACTCGTTTCTCATCAGCAACAGCAGTCCGAGGAAGTAGTGCGCATGCGGTTCGCTGGGATCGATAGCGATTGCTTTACGGAACTCACGCTCAGCATCGTCCGGATAGTCCTGCTCGCGGTAGGCGCGACCGAACATCAGATGGACGTTGCCGGTGTTTCCCAAGTTCTTGGCGATGTCCTGGAAGACCAATTCCGCCCTGTCCTTCTTCTTTGCGGCGAGAAAGCAGATCGCGAGGTTGTAAGCGGTTTCTGTATCACCGCGGAGCTTGAGTGAATGCGCCAAGGCTTCTGCCGCCCGGTCGTACTGCTTCTGCTGCATCCACGCGCTGCCTTCAAGGCGCCAGGCAATTGCGTTTCCCGGCTCTGAAAATAAAACCTTCTCAGCTTCTCCCAATGCGTCATCCGGTTTCTTGAGTTGTAGATAGGCCAAGGCCAAACGCAGGTGCTTATAAGGAACATCTTCAAACGATGTCGATTGCTGATAAAGATCGACAGCTTGGGAAAATGCGCCTTCAACCATCCGCAGCTCTCCGATTTGTTGCAGTCCAAAAGCAATCACTCTCTCGGCTGCCCCGTTGATCAATTTTGGATCGCCGCTCTGAAGCGCAGCTTTGGAAGCTGCAAGTCGGTTGTCCAACTCTGCCTGTAACTGAGCACTTGTGGGAGTTTGGCCGCTTGCCGAGGCAGAAACATGTGGGTTGGAAGGTGCGGGTTTCGCCGAGGTCCCAGCGTGCTGCGTGGCGGCGCAGGGCACCACGATCAAGATGAAAAGAACGGTGAATAACGTCGAGAACGACAGATCCAAAAAGTGCGATGTCGAAAGAGAGGGCCTATACGGCTCGGGGTGCACAGCCAAGTATTTCCTGGAGAGTGAATCAAAAATAAACGGCGGGACTTGGAAGGTCAAGTCCCGCCGTGAGTTTCCAAGAATCAAAAGATGAATTTGATTCCGTATTGGATTTCCCTTCCACCTTTGGTCAGCGTGGACTGACCAAAAGTATTGTTTCCTGTAAACGTCGTGTTTGTAATCAGGTTATTTGTTGGGCTGCACGGCGCATTCCCGCAAGCAATGTTATAACCGCTGCCGAATGTCGTGTTGATCAGATCACCCCTGAAGTTGGGATGATTGAAGGCGTTAAAGGCATCCAGACGGAATTGCACGCGCAGCTTTTCAAGGGGCTGGAAGTTCTTGTACAACGCAAGATCGAAATCCACGTTATTCGGACCCAGGCAAGCGCCACGAGGAGCGTTCCCGATCGTGCCGAACCTAAATCCGGTAAAGGTGAAAGCTGCCGGATTGAAAATCTGATCGCCATTTCTCCCGGAAGTGCAAGAGACACCAGGAACCACGTCAGGACGAAGGTTGTTCGTGTAGCCGGTTCCCGAGAGACTGCCCAGTTTGGTTCCACCGAGGTCGCTAGGAGTGGTTGCAAAGATTGTCGTCGAATTGCCCTGCTCGGCGGTGGTGATGGTATTGAATTCCCAGCCGCCCAACGTGCTCTTCACAAAGCCGTTCGCATCGGTCAGCTTCGGCAGATAGAACACTGCATTGGCCACGAAAATGTTCGGACGATTGATGGTCGAGTTTCCACGATCCAGGCGCGTGTTGGTAAGGTCAGTGAACGCCGGAGGGTTGATGCCACCCGACGAATCATCCAAGGCAAACGTGGCGATGGAATGGGACCAAGTGTAAGAGAGTTGCAAGTTCGAATGGTTCCCCAACCGTGACCGGAGCAACACCTGCAAGGCGTCGTAATAAGAATCGCCATTCCGGCTGAAGAAGCTGATGGTGCCATAGTTGGCAGCAGGGCGCAGTTTGTTCACGGCACCCGCATCGGTGAGAAACGCCGCTTGCACGCGACTCGCCAGCGGGACTTGATTCAGATCGTAGTAGCTGGTCAGGTGAATGCCACGGTTCCCGACATACGCCAATTCCAGGGAGGTATCTCTAGCCAACTGTTGCTCGACCGAGAAATTCCACTGCCAGGAATTTGGTGTCACGCCACGCGGATCTTTGCCGTGCGCCCCCGAGCCGCCTAGGATCGCGGGAGTCAAAGCCGGCGCCGAATCCAGTGGCCGGTTAAGCGTTGCCGTGAGAGCGAACGGAGCCGTATTGTTCAGTCCTACTTGTGGGCTTACGCGCTCGCGCTGATAGAACTGTCCGACGCCGGTCCTGATCGCTGTCCTTCCATTTCCAAAGATGTCCCAGGCGATGCCAAGACGAGGTGCGATGTCATGATCATTGTTGCTTACTAGAGCGTTGTTCACTCCAGGAGTTCCAGAGCTGAAGGCGGTCCCGTACTTCTGATTAGCGGCGCTGCAGAAGTTCGTACCGGGAACAATGACTACTCCATTGCAGAGATCCGAAGCCGGTTTGCTGGGATCGTAGGCTGCGAGGCTGAACGATGCCATGCGCCCATCCGCTGCATAGGGCTCACGCAGGAACGACCAGCGGAAGCCGTAGTCGAGCGTCAGATTGCGTGTGGCTTTCCACGTGTCGCCTACATAGAACTCGTAATCGCGCCAACGGCCCTGGTCGGTTGGATTAATGTCCTGCTCCGCCACGTTCGTGAAGACGGATGACGGGCTTAGCAGCGTAGCGAGAGCATTTCCGGTTCCGCGCGTTACCGCCCAATCTTGGGCTGAGCCGAATACTGGTTGATCCTGTCCTCCGTATTGATCTTCGTTCTTGGAGTTATAACTGAGGTACACGCCAGCTTTATAGACGTGATTTCCATGAACCTTCGACACGTCATCGCGGATAGCGTACAGGTCCATGTTGTTGCCATACGGAGCGATTGACCAAATGTTTGGAGCCCCGAAGTTGGCATAGGGAGCGAACGCACCACCCCAGAAGGTTGGCGTTCCTCCCGCGAGTTTCCCGCTCTTCGGAAAGACAGTCGGAATCGCCTGGTTCATTTGCGCAGCCAAGCCCGGATTGTCTCCTCCGACAGTCGTGATAATCGCATTTCCGGAATACGAGAATTGCGCCTCATTGACGAGCGTATTGGTAACGCTAGACGTCAGCTTTGCTACCGCGCTCTTCGAGGGTTGCTTCCAATTTCCTTCAATCGCCGGGAACGGATCTTCTCCCCACAGACCCGATGGAGCATCGTTGGGGAAATCGTTCCACCAGTGATCTTGCGTGTAGCGGAAGGTGGCTGCGTTCTTCGGAGTGATGTTCCAATCGACGCGAGCATTTTCCTGCCGGTAATAGAGAGGCGATCCTAAGGAAGCAAACCAGTTATTTCCTCCCGTTGCGGCCGATGGAGTGACGTTCGGCAGAGGAAGCTCCTGCGCAATCAACAAACCGACCGGGCTCGGATTAGCGAGCTTGAACGGATTGCCTGCAGCTTGATCCGCAGGCAAAAGATTGGGCTGAGTCGCACCGCAATTAAGTGTCCCACTAAAATCTCCGGCTCTTTCCGCTGCCGAAGGCACGCAGTTTTCGCGAGTGTAGCCGCGAATCTCTCGATTGAGTTCTTCGCTGTAGAAGAAAAACAGCTTGTCCTTCTTTATCGGACCACCCAAAGCTAATCCGAGATCATTGCGGCGAAGCTCGTCCTTGCCATTATTGGGCAAGTTCAACCCCTGCGCACGGACCGCTGCTTCATGCCGTGCAGCAAAGTATTCGTCTGAGTTCAGGAAATCGTTGCGGCCGTCGTAGCTCACCGAGCCGTGAAACGCGTTTGTTCCTCCGCGGGTAACGATACTGACCACTGCTCCTGACGCATCTCCGTACTCCGGGCCATAAGAGTTGCGGAGCATTTTGAATTCGGAAATAGCATCCAGAGACGGGTAGACCAGGATAGTCCGGTTCGAACCCACATCGTTATTGTTAGCTCCATCGACCAAGAACAGATTGTTAGTGGTTGGATTTCCGTTGACGGAGAAATCCACTCCGGCGAGTAGGCCCTTGTTGATCGTCGAGAAATTGTTGGCGGCGGAAACTCCAGGCTGCAATTGGGTGAGCTCTACAAAGCTACGCCCATTGAGCGGCAGCTCGCGCACTTGCTGGCCGTCGACTACCTCCCCGAGCGCTGCGCTATCGGTCTGTACCTGAATTGCGTTCGCTTCGACGTTAACGACTTCCATCGTTCCGCCGGGGGTCAGCTTGGCATCCGCACGTCGAGTGCTGGCCACATTCAAAACGACGTTGCTTTGTTTGTATTCCTTAAATCCGGAGTTCTTGACGCTAATGGTGTATATGCCCGGATCCAGATCAGCAAACGTGTAGTTTCCCTGAGCATCTGCCGTCGCCTGACGCATCGCTCCAGTGCCGACGTTTGTGGCAGTGATCGATGCCCCGACGATGGCAGCCCCGGTTGGGTCCGTCACAGTTCCGGTAATCGTGCCGCTGGTTTTCTGTGCGTAAAGGACGGAGCCCGTCAGAAGAACGGAAACGATGAGCGACAGCACGCGTGCGCTTGTGCGCATACAACCCTCCAATCGAGAAGTGAACTAGCTAGCCGGTAAAGCTAATGGCTTGGCCGCTTTCTTTAACTCCCCACGGCCCTCAGTCCGCCTGCAGTTTCCAACAAATCGATTTAGTAGCGGCGGTCGGGCGTAATTAAGCTGCATAGGAGGATTCGTTGTCAAGATTTTTCTTCCGAGCGTGACCGGTTGGAACCTACCTACACCGCGACACCTCCCGCCGAGAACCAAAACGCCACCTGAAAACCACATTCGCTCCGGCGTTTGAGCTCGTGGTTGGTACGAGAAGAATGCGCGATGTTAAGAGCCGCTCGATTCGCCTCAGCGCCATAGTTCCGGTTACCCAAGCTATACTGCTGGCAAATGCGCCGTTTGCTGATCGCAGCCATAATCTTGATGTCTGGTTGTTTTGCCGACGGTCAGCAGGTCAGTCCACAAGAGCTCTTCCATGAAGCAGAGCAAGCGCAGCAGGGGGGAGACAACGCGCTCGCACTCAAGAAGTATCAGCAATTGGTTCGGCTTCACCCTGAAATAGTGGCGGCTCATGCCAATCTTGGCGTGGTGCTTGCTTCTTTAGGACGCTACGACGAAGCCATCGCGGAATATCGTCTGGCGCTCCACCAAGCGCCAAACACTCCTCTGCTTGTTCTTAATCTAGGCCTCGCTTACTACAAAAAACACGACTTCGCAGGAGCGGCGGATCAGTTTGCTCTGCTTCATCAACAGGATTCGAACGATATACGAGTGGCAACGTTGCTGAGTGACTGCGACGTGCAACTCGGCCGGCCTGAGCAAGCCGTTTCTATTCTGGAACCGCTGGAGAAGACGAACGCGGACAATTTGGATCTCGACTGGGTGCTAGGAAAAGCGCTGATTGGCAGTGGCCACCACCTGGAGGGCGTGGCACGCGTTCAAAAAGTAGCCGAAAAGAGAGACAGTCAAGAAGCCTACCAACTTGCTGCCCAGTCCTACCTCAGTCTGACTTTCTTTGCCGAAGCGAAGCGCGATGCCGAAGCGCTCCTGCACCTGAATCCAAAATCCTCAGCGGCATACACGATCCTTGGCATGATCGCCGATTACGCCGGCAATGCCAAAACGGCGGCGGAAAACTATCGGAAAGCACTCGAACTCAATCCCAAGGAGTCCGATTTGCGTATTCACCTTGCCAGTGCACTCATCGATTCCGGCGATCTCAAGGCGGCCCGACAGCAACTCAAGCAAACGCTGGAATCGCAGCCGAATTCATCCGGAGCGCTTTACCACCTTGCAAGAATTGAAAAGGCACAGGGGAACGCAACAGCCGCGCTATCCGACCTTGAGGCTGCGGAGCATCGAGACCCGCAGTGGCTCTCGCCTCACATCGAATTAGCGGCGCTCTACTATCGCCTGAAGCGGCCAGCCGACGGTGATCGCGAAAAAGCCATCGTGGATCAACTGAGAGAGCAAGAGCGCAAGCGTCGGGCAGAGGCTCACGTGATCACTCCGCAGGTTCATCCACAGTAAGAACACGGTCGCCGGCGATCTTGTGTAAGGTTTGCACGAGGCCTGAAGGCCACCGAATTTCAACAGAATCCGCCTGTTTTTCATTGCCCAAACCAAAATGGACCGGGCCAAGACTCGATGACGCGTATCCCACACTACTCGTCATGTGATTGAACTGAACAGCCGTTTTTGTGACAACCTTTATTGCTGCACCAATACCATCTCTATTGCTCCTCTTTCCTCGAAGCGAAACGTCGAGCCAATGTCCCGACGATTCTGTGCGGTTGATCCAAATCTCGGCCGGCCTTAGGAGTGCAGTGCTGACTACATCAACCCTGCCGTCGCCATCGAAATCGCCGAAGGCACAGCCACGATGTCTTGCAGGAGATGCGGCAGTAAGTCCAGCTTCCACGGTTAGCCCTTCCCATTTACCTGACGTACCCAGGTTGCGAAATACTGAGTTGTACTGCTCGATTTCCATGCCCGGCTTTGCACGTGCCTCAACGTGACCGCGCGTGACAAAGAGGTCCTTCCAGCCATCATTGTCAAAATCGAATAGTCCAGGCCCCCAGCCGCCCATCGACGCGCTCAGATTCCGCATCCCACTCGAGATCGTGATCTCGTTAAAACCGCGACCCTGATCGTTACGCCAAATCGGGAATGTTTGGTGATTGAGAGCGACCGTAATTATGTCTGGATATCCGTCGTTGTTGATATCGCGGAAATCCACACCCATTCCCGAAATGAAATTCCCTCCTTCCACCAACGCGACTCCGTCCTGCAGTCCGACCTCTTCAAACTTCTTTCCGGTGTTGTGAAAAAGATAGTTGTAGTAGATGTCGTTTGTAACAAATAGGTCCTGCTTGCCATCGAGGTCATAGTCGGCCACACCGATACCCATGCCTTTGCCCACGGATTTCCGGAGACCCCACGCTTCAGACACATCCTCGAATTTGCCATTACCTTTATTCAGGTATAGCTGGCTGGGCGAGCCTTTGTAGAAATTGGGACTGCAGTAGTCCCATCGGCCTTCTACTCCGCACAGCGGCTCCTTTGCGTAGTCCCATTGCAGATAGTTAATGACGACCAGATCCAGCAAGCCATCGTTATTGACGTCGACCCATGCAGCGGCAATAGACCAAAGCGGCCCGTATTCCGGATCGTTCCATCCATCCAGTCCCGCCTTTCTTGTTACATCTGTGAAAGTGCCATCTCCGTTGTTGTGGTACAGAGTGCGACCGTGAACTCCGCACAGGAAAATGTCGGGATAGCCATCATTGTCGTAATCGGCAACCGCGACGCCGATGTCATATCCGGTTCCAGACAAGCCTGCCTGCTTTGTGACCTCAGTGAATTTGCCATTGCCGTCATTCCGAAAGAGTCGATTGGAATATTTCGGCGAATCTTTCTTCAACGTGGCTATGTTTGCGCCGTTGGTGAAGAAAATGTCGGGACGACCATCTTTGTTGTAGTCGAAGACGGCGACTCCGCCGGCCATGGTGGAGGGCTCATGCGGACTCTGTAGCGTTTCATCAGTTTCAACTTGGAACGGGAGCGTCTGCAGTTCGAATTTGATCGTGGGCGTCGGGGATGGAGCAGTGTCGGCATTCAACAAGTGTCGAAATGGGAATGCCAAGAGCGCGCCACCCAGCAGTGCGATGGCTGTACGCCGCGATAGAGGAAGAGAGAATCGGGAGGACCAGACGCGCATCAGCTCTCTATGCGACACAATATCGAAAAAGAGGGGATGGCGCTAACCATCCCCTTTGCCATGACTCGTTTCGAACACCCCCGTCAGAACGAATACTTCAAAGCAAGCTCGACCGTTCTGTTGCCGTATGAATACAGCGGAGTACCAGTGGTTTTGGAGTTCGTGTTAACGAATTGAGAAGCCGACGTGCACGTCTGACCAGACGGACAGCCCAAACTCAGATTCACGTCACTGCCTAGCCCGAACTGCTGATTCGGGTGGTTGAGAATGTTGAACGCCGTAAGCCGGAATTCAACTTTCTGGCGTTCAGTCACTCTGAAGTCCTTGTAGACACCTAGATCAGTGTCAAAGTATGCCGGACCAACGATCGTAGGCCAAACGGTCGGGCCATTCGTTCCGCGAGTAGTGGGAACTGTGAAGCAGCTCGTATTGAAGAACTTCCCGCCACCGTTTCTTGGATCACAGGTCAGGTACGGTTCAAGCACCATGCCATCGGTGCCAAGGATGCTCTGATTGCTGACGCCGCCCGGGTAGCCAATGTTCAACGTTCCGTTGGTCAATGGTTGAAGCGGGGGTCCGCTCTGCAGTTGCAGAATGCCGGAGACTTTCCATCCGTTTACAGCCTGGCCGAAAAACGCATTTTCATGGATTGGGCTCGGCAGACTGAGCACATACGAGGCATTAAACACGTGGAACCTGTTGTAGGCGAGAGTGCCATAGTTGTTCCGCAGGTTGAACGCATCAACCGAAGCGCCCGCACCCTGACCGTTGTCATTGTTGCCGTCACGGATTCCTAGAGTATGGCTCCAGGTGTAATTGAGATTGAAGACTGCGGGTCCTGTCTGCTTCATCCACTGCACTACCAGACCGTTGTAATTGGAGTAGCTGCCGTGGCGCAGCGCATACAGGCCATTGCCGTAGTCGTAGGGGCGGAAGTCTGGTATTGCGCTGGATGGGGGAGCGCCATTATCGCAAGTCGCGCTTGCCGCACCCTGACAGAAGTACGTAATTCCTGTCACGGGATCGGGCTTGAAAAGCCCACCTACCGGAACGTAATTGATCTGCGCAAGACCTATGCCGCCGTTGCCGTTTGGAGAAATCAGCAGATCGCGGCTGCGATTGCCGACATACTGGATTTCAAAATGGGAACGCCAGGGAGCCTGCTGGTCAATGATTACGTTCCAGGTTTGCGTATAAGGCGTTGCGTCATCACCGGCGAGCATACCGCCGTAGTTGGTTGTGTTTCTGGCGCCTGCTGCGGCAGCCCCGCAAGCTCCCAGAGAAGCAAGTGAGCTAAAAGTGCAATTGCTGGTGAAGTTCTTCAGACCCAGTGGAGCATCCAACATGCCACCGGCGGTCACGCTGTTATAAGCGACCTGGAAGCGATAAACACCAAAGCCTCCGCGCAACACTGTGTGACCTGTCCCAAAGATGTCCCATGCTACCCCCACGCGCGGATCAACATTGAGCGGCTTGCTGGACCAACCTGAAAGAGGAATGCTCGGATCTATGCCGTGCCAGACGAACCCAGCAAGAGGATTGGTGCTGGTCTTGCTGTAAGGTTGGATCGAGTTGCTGGGATCCCATACCATGATCCCCTGGTTTTCATTGGTGGGCGCCCATTGACCCTCGTGTTCAAAACGTATGCCATAACTCAGCGTTACGCGTGGGTGGATTTGCCACTTGTCCTGGTCGTAGAAGCTGATTTCGCTGTAGCGGACATTGTCAGTGAAGTTACTGCCGGCCTGGGTATAACTTACTGCGCGGCCCAGCAGCATGTCGGCATATAAGTTGCCTGTTCCAGTGGAGTTCCACGGATCGAATTCCCACTGTCCGACCGTTCCGCCGCCGCAACAGGCGCCTTCGGTTTGCACGTTGGCGTAACGAGCCCAGAAGAAGCCGTGCTTCATGCTATGGCGGCCCTTCACCCAACTGAAGTTGTCGGCAAAATCCGGTGTGTAGCTGTCCTTGCCTGCCGCGTTACCGTACCATTTCGGATTTGTTCCGAAAGAGGACGCTCCGAATCCGGCTGCCGTGGCCGAGTTTGCTGAGTTGCCGCCTCCGGGCGAGCAGCACCAACTGACGATGTCTGGAATCTGCGCCACTGGCTGCTGGAAGGGCGTTTTGACGTTGTAGTTATAGGTAGCGGGATCGGCTGCCTTCGGATTGGCTAATGTAACTGGGTTGATGAAATACGCATAGCCGAACGTCGCCTCATTCACCATCGTATTGCTGAGCGTGTTCGTGACTCCTACACTCCAGGCACGACTGAGTTGATTGGCTGGGGTTTGGGACGGATAAGGCACTGCATCGCCAGCCCACCACCACAGACCGATGTTGTTGATATCGCCTTCGGTCTGCCGAGTCAGACTCGCAAATGCTTTCATTTTTTCCGTGATGTTGACATCGCCACGGAGAGTTAGCTGGTTGCCGTTAACGGGAGGATTGTCCAAAAACTGGGAGTTAAAGCCACACGGTCTGCCGCTGCAATTTGCATTTGGATCAATGGATTGCAGTCCAGGCGCCCCCGACAGCAGCTTCATCAGGATCTGCCCGTTAGGATCAATGATGCTGGGAGAAATTCTGCTGCCCGTAACGGTAGGAAGAGGATTTGCTTTCGAGTCTGCGATGTTGGCTGCAACCGCGGCATCGTACGCAGCCGGAGAATAGGCAACCCCACCCGGACCATACAGCGTAATTTGGCTGGCATCGATGGCGCCCTGGCAGAACTTTCCGTAATTGCTCGCTCCCACTGCACCTGCATCACAGGGGAATTCGTTTGTGCCGTAGTTCGCTGAATAAGGCGCCATAGAGGCCGCGGTGAAATCGCCCGCCATCCACTGCGAGGTGGGCACGATGTACTTGTGGAGCGTTCCCGCTGATTGCTGCATGAGACGCTCGAAGCCAACGAAGAAGAATGCCTTGTCGTGATTCTTGTTGAAGCTCGTGCCCGGGAGGATGATCGGGCCACCGAGGTTGCCGCCGGGATACCAGTAGTGGTCGATCGGCTTCTTGACATTGTTGGCATTAAAGAATGAGTTGTTGGCATTCAAGCTGCCATTGCGCGCATAGCCATAGGCTTCTCCATGAAAGTCCCTGGTGCCTTGCTTACCGGTGGCGCTTACCGTGACCGGTCCGTGAGCGTACTCGGCGTCAAACGATGAGTTCTGAATCGTCAACTCGGAAGTCATGTCCTGGTTGACATTCGCAATCTGGGTTCCCTGATTACCAGCGTCCGTGATGACGGAGCCATTCATGATCAACTGCATGCCGCCATACGGCTGGGTGCCATTTGCGGAGAAGTTCCCAATCGGGCCGGAATTGATCTGTGTGGTGGCACTGTTCCATTGACTCTGACCGAGGCCGCTGTTCATCGCCATTGCAGGCATCAAGCGGATCAACTCCGCTGCATCACGGCCCTGGATGGGCATCTGACTCACCATCGTGTTGTTCAAGGTGGTGCTGCTGGCGCCTGAATCGACCGGGACCGGCGTGGCGACCTCAGTGACCGTGATTTCCTGCGCCTCCGATCCGGGCTTTAGCATGATGTTTGAAACTGTCCGGCTCTCGTGCTCGGAAAGCGTGATGCCGGTCAACTTATATGTGGAAAAGCTGCTGGAGGACACCGTTAAGTCGTATGTGCCCGGGAGCAGCGCGGGGAAGCTGAAGAATCCGGAACCATTGGATTTTGCAGTGCTGTTTGAGCCCGTGGCTTCATTCATGAGCGTGACTTGCGCACCGGCCACAACCGCGCCAGTCGGGTCTGTGACCGTGCCGCTCAACGAACCGGTTATCGTTTGACCATGGGTTGGCCGCTGCATGAGGAGAAGGGCCACACTCACGATACTGAAATAGGTAATCGCTTTTCTCACAGTCCCTCCAAATGGTTTTCAATTGCCTGCATGCTGCCGACGCACTTCCAACAATTGCATTTGTGGCGGACTACCAAGAACTGCCTTGGGTGCCGAGTGGGGTGCGAAGCTTTCTTGCGGAGCCGGTTGCAAGCGTAAGAGCTATTCACAGGCTTCGAGCTCTGGCAATGTTCCAAGTTCAATTCCGGGGGCCGGCCGAACTGCGCTTGTGTCGCGCGGCAATCTAAACCTTTAAGGCGGAACATTAAGCCCTGTCCGCTACGTCCCTGTCAAGTCTTTTGTGCAAAAGAAAATCGTTTTAGGAGAGGCTTTCCAAGAATCCGCACTGCATCGATAACCGTTGACAGCCCCAGCCGTGTGATTTACAACTGGCTCCCCTCCCGGGCGTTCTGCCTTGTGATTTCTAAAATGCGAAACATGAAGCCAAGTTCTAGACCGACATCACAGCCGAGACGGGCGCCGTGTGATCAGGTTCACGAAAACGCGGTGTGCGGTCCTTCGTTGTGGAAAATCGCAGTGATCTGTGCCATCCCGATCGTGATGTTTGCGCAAGTTGCAGACTCCGGAACAACTGCGACGGAGCCGTATCGCAATTCCCAACTTGCGATCAACGACCGCGTCGCAGATCTTCTCAGCCGCATGACACTCGAAGAAAAGATCGAGCAGATCGCCGGCGGACGGCCTCGCCCGATAGTCGATACCACAAGCAAATTCAAGCCGGAGGACGCGCCCGCCGCGTTTCGCAAGCTCCACAGCATCGATTCCGATTTCACCCCTCATGACAGTGCGGTGCTGCGCAACGCTGCGCAGAGGTATTTGGTCGAGAAGACACGCCTTGGCATTCCCGCTATCTTTCAGGGCGAGGCGTTGCACGGATTTATGGAAAACGGGAGCACTAGTTTTCCGCAGGCGCTGGGACTTGCCAGCACTTGGGATCCTAGTTTGGTGCGCGAGGTGTTCAATGCTGCTGCCGATGAGATGGCCTCATCTGGAGTGAATCAGGCGTTTACTCCGGTGCTCGACCTGGCGCGCGATCCGCGCTGGGGGCGGACGGAAGAGACTTACGGAGAAGATCCGTATCTGGCGGCGCGCATCGGCGTTGCCGCCGTCGAAGGCTTGCAGGGACCGAATTATCTAATCGATCGCCATCATGTGCTCGCCACCGCCAAACACTTCGCCGTCCATGGACAGCCAGAGGGCGGCACGAACACTGCTCCGGGAAACTACTCCGAGCGAGTGATTCGGGAAATTTTTTTTGTCCCATTTCGGGCAGCCGTCGAAGAAGCGCACGTAGGAAGTGTGATGGCTTCCTACAACGAGATCGATGGGATTCCGTCGCACATCAATCATTGGCTCCTGCAGCGCGTGCTGCGCCAGGAGTGGGGCTTCCGCGGATATGTGACTTCCGACGGGAATGGACTGGACATGCTCGTCAATACGCATCACGTCGCGGCGGACAAAGCTCAGGCCGCGCGACTGGCGATTGCGGCAGGAGTTGATTTCGATCTTTCCGACGGATCGACTTACGCGACTCTTCTCGATCAAGTACGTCGAGGCATTGTGCCGCAGCAGCAACTCGACGATGCTGTCGCTCATGTCCTTGCGGCGAAGTTCCGTTTAGGACTATTCGAGAATCCCTACATCGATCCCGATTACGCCCAGAAGATCACCAACAGCCCAGAGCACCAGCAGCTGGCGCGCAAAGCTGCCGAAGAGGCCATCGTGCTGCTGAAGAACGACGGCAATCTATTGCCACTCGACTTGAAGAAGCTGAAGAGCATCGCAGTGATCGGGCCCAACGCGGCCGATGTCCATCTTGGAGGTTACAGCCGCGAGCCCGCGCATCAGGTCAGCATTCTCAATGGCATCCGCGCACGCGTCGGCTCGCAGGCAAGCGTACTCTATGCCGAGGGCTGCAAGATCACCACTGCTCAAGAAGGCTGGCGCGGCTGGTACGAGAACGATGTGAAGTTGGTCGATCCAGCGACTCAGGCAACTGCGATTCGAACTGCCGTCGAAGTCGCGCGCAAGTCTGATGTGGCCATCGTCGTTATCGGCGAGAACGAAAGCACGAACCGTGAAGCCTGGTCGGAACAGCATCTGGGCGATCGCGATTCGCTCGATCTGCTTGGCGCTCAAAATGAGTTGGTTCGGGCCATTGTCGAGACTGGCAAGCCGACTGTAGTTTTTCTGATCAACGGACGTCCGCTCTCAATCAACTACACCGCCGAGCACGTCCCTGCGATTCTCGAAGGCTGGTACCTCGGTCAGGAGGGCGGAACGGCTGCCGCGGAGGTGTTGTTCGGTGACGTAAATCCCGGCGGAAAACTTCCCATCACTTTTCCTAGATCGGTCGGTCAGCTGCCCGACTACTACAACCACAAACCTTCGATGAATCGCACTTACGCGTTTTCCACGCGGACCCCGCTATTTCCGTTTGGCTTCGGTTTGAGTTACACGACGTTCAACCTTGAAAATGTGCACGTGGAACCGCAGCAAATCTATCCCGGAGGTGAGGCCACCGTCTCAGTGGACGTGGTAAACACAGGGACGCGCGCGGGAGATGAGGTCGCTCAAATGTACATTCACGAGCGCGTCGCGTCAGTCACGCGTCCTGTTATGGAGCTCGAAGGATTTGAGCGCGTCCATCTCGATGCCGGTCAGCGAAAGACCGTGAAGTTCCGAATTGGACCCAGGGAACTTTCAATGCTCAACGCAGACATGCATTGGGTGGTCGAGCCAGGAACCTTCGACGTGATGGTCGGTCCGGGCTCTTCACAGACCACTTCGGTACCACTAGTCGTAACGGAAGTTCCTTGAGCTAGAGTTGCTGCCGGGCAGAAAGAGCCCGTCGTCGTTGTGCTAACATCACTTCCACTGGCAATTTTGCTGGGAGGCAGTTATGTCTGATAACGACAGCAGCAGCATTGGATGGTTCCTTGCAGGTCTTGGACTTGGCGCTCTGGTAGGCGTTCTATATGCCCCCAAATCAGGCCGCGAGACACGGGACACAATTCGTCAATCGGCCACCGAGGGACGCGACTATATCGCCAATCGCAGCCAGGAGTTCAGAGGGCAGGTCGATACCTGGGTGAGGAAGGGCAAAGACGCCGTCGGCCGTTCCAAGGATCAGATCTCATCCGCGGTTGAGGCCGGACGCCAGGCCTATCGTGAAGCAGTCGAGCCCAAGGGTTAGCCGCGCTTCGGTCCATCGCACCGCGCGATGGACCGAGTGCATTCCGCATGAACTCCAACCTCCTGACCGCCTTTATTGCGATTACTTCTGTAGCCGTCGTGCTGCAGATGCTGATCCTGCTTGGCATCTATTTAACAGTCCGCCGCACAACTTCTCAGATGGAAACCATTGCGCTCGACGTGCAGCGGCGTGCTACTCCGCTTATCGAGAACGCGCGCGATATCGTTGCGGATGCCACTCCGAAGGTGAAGGAAATTACCTCGAATCTGGCGGAGGCCTCCGCCAATGTGAAGCGCCATGCTACGACCCTCGGCGATACCGCCGTTGAAATTGCAGTCCGCGCTAAGAATAAGGTGGTCCAGGCCGACGACATGGTCACGCGCACTCTCGAGCGCGTGGAGAGAACCACGGGCGCTGTGCAAAATTCTGTGCTCTCACCCGTGCGGCACGTAAATGGCATTCTCAACGCTATCACCGTTGGGATTGGCTCGCTGCTCAATCAGAAACGCGAGACAAAGAATCAGCAGAGACAAAGATCTACGACGGGCGATGAAGGCATGTTTGTCTAGGGTCTGCTGAATTCTCACCAAAAATATAGGTTCTCCCGATTTCTTACCAGAACTCCCCTTAAACACATTTATCATCCCTCGCTCCGCCGCGATGCCATTTCCACACCAATTTATTGATTTTTGCGGAGCGGGGGATCTGCTTCTTGGTTGTGCTCGCGCGGAAAACCAGATCCCCCGCGCAGCAAAACAAGTTCTCGAACGGTAACCAGATTCGCAGCTGCGCGAAGGATGACAGTGTTGTGAGAGCAAAGTTTTTCCACGAAAAAACTGAATTCCCGAAATCTACTTCTCTCTTCCCACTACGAACTCAGGTATCCACAAGAGTGCACGTTTGATTTCATTGTCGGGAAATGGCGCGATCGCGCGGCGTGCCTGTTCGGCGTGCTCGTTGGCCGAGGCCATGGCGTACTCGACGGAGCTATAGCGTTCCAGAATGGAAACAACATCTCGATGCGCAACGTTCGCGAAGCAGCGCTCGTCGAGAACGGTTTCGATTAACTTGCGTTCTGATTCGGTACAACGATCAAGGGCGTGAATCACCGCCATGGTGACTTTGCCTTCGCGAAGATCGCTCGCGACCGGTTTACCCAGCACGTCTTCCGATGCTGTGAGGTCAAGCACGTCATCGACAATTTGGAACGCCAATCCCAGATTGCGTCCGTATTCGCCTAGCCGATCTTCGTCATCAGCGCTAGCCCGGCCAAGGACGGCCCCGAGCTTCATCGACACCGAAAATAGGCAAGCTGTCTTGCGATATATGAGGTCGAGATGCTCGGCTTGGCTGATGATCCGTCCAAGCCGCTCCATCTGCATGAGCTCACCTTCGACCATCTGCTGCGTGAGTCCGATCAGCAGGTCGAGCACTTTGAAGTTGTGCTCCTCGAGGGCGATCTTGAAGGCCTGCATGTACAGCCAGTCGCCCGCGAGTACGCACTTTGAATTACCCCACTGTGTATTCGCGGAGGGACGACCGCGTCGAGTAAGCGCCTCATCAATGATGTCGTCGTGTACAAGCGTGGCGGTGTGGACGATCTCCACGACTGATCCGAGCCGGACGGCTCCTTGCCCTTCGTATCCGGAGAGCTTCGCGGCGAGCAACAGGAGCGCCGGACGGATTCGCTTTCCTCCGCCCTCGCGAAGATATTCGCCAATCTCAGTAATGACGGTGACGCCCGAAACGGCATCGCGCTCGAACTCACGCTCGATGGCGAGCAAGTCGTCGCGCAGAAGATCAAAGACTTCTTTCGCCGCGACGCTGGCCGGAGTACTCACTCTAGTTGGACCTGTAGTTGGTGAACTGCATGTCGATACCGAAATCCTTGTTACGCAGTATGCCGATTACCTGCTGCAGGGTATCGCGGTCCTTGCCGCTCACGCGCACGGTGTCACCTTGAATCGAAGCTTGAACTTTTAGCTTCGAGTCCTTGATTAGCTTAACGATCTCGCGCGCCTTCTCAATCGGAATTCCCTGCTGCAAGGTGATTTTCTGGCGCACCGTCGATCCCGCCGCCGGCTCTATCGCCTGGTATTGCAAGCCTTTCAGCGGCACTTGGCGCTTCACCAGTTTGGTCTGAAGGACGTCGGTGACGGCCTTCAGTTTGTACTCGTCGGCGGAGGAGAGCACGATTGCGTCCTTCCCTTCCATACCGATGTTCGATTTCGAGTCCTTCAAATCAAAGCGCGTGTGAATTTCTTTGAGCGCCTGCTGAATGGCGTTCGCCACCTCCTGCAGGTCGATCTTGCTCACCACATCAAATGAATTCTCAGAGGCCATAGAGGATTGTGTAGCACTCTAGCTTAATTGGTTCTGCGACAGGATGCACCTGTGGTGTGGAATCTTCGCTTGGATAAAGACCTACGGGCATCAACGGTGTACAGAGCGGACGAGGTCGGGCAGGATTTCGCGATTGCGTGATTTCGTTTATTTCGCGATCGAAATCACGCAATCACAAATCACGAAACGGCGGAACATTCGAAAGGCACACGCTGATTGCTCGTCTTCGAACAAGAGCTTACCGCAACGGAAGATATAGCCTACGATGCCTCTTGCTTCTGCGGGCCTTCGTTGGCGGCGCTGCGTTGCGGGCCCATTTTGGAGCGAGCTGCGGCCGAGTGCATGGCGCGTTGCGCCTGCACAATCTTGTGCACTACGCCTTCGCTGAGGCCGAAGCGGCGTGCGATGTCTGGCGGACGCACACCCATCTCGCGTAGCCGGAAGATTTTTTTTCTTTCGACGTCTGTGAGTCGGAAAATCGCCTTGATCATAGAGCGCCGACATTCTGCACACAGCACTGGAAATTGTGCAGTGGGTCGGAACCCGAGGAGTAAACAGCGCTGCCGATTTCCACTCTAGTGGTTGCACAGAGTCTACGGCGTGGAGGGGTGGATCTTCTCTCACCCCAACACATGTCTTCGGCAACTAACCGACGTGGCGGCGCCCGAGGGAAGACAATCTCAAAGGCAATGTCTAAGCTACGAGTTGCAAGTAGCGTGGCGTTTTACTCCCCGATAAAGTCCTGCCACACCGAATGTATAACGCTGCCATCGAGCTTTCATATAACCCGCTGCTTCCATTCGGCCGATGATCTCTGCAGGAGGAGGAAACCGCGACACCGAGGCCGGCAAATACGAATAAGGGCCGTTTACGCCAGAAATAGCGGCTCCTATTTTGGGAAGCACCCTTCTGAAATAGAACCCGTACAATTTTCCAAGTAGCCCGCCGGGTTCGCTGAAATCCAGAATGCCCAGTTCTCCACCAGGACACAGTACGCGATAAATTTCGCGCAAGCCCGCATCGTAGTTGGCGAGATTGCGAAAGCCGAAGGCGGAAACTACCAGTCCGAAGGTCTGATCTGGGAAAGGCAAGCGCAAAGCGTCGGCTTCAACGGGAGCGATATTGTGCTCGTGAAATTTCGCTTCGCCGCGTTTCAACATACCGCGCGAAAAATCTACGCCGACGATAGTCGCTTTCGGAGCTTGCTTCCGAAGAGCGCGCGCCATGTCGCCGGTACCACAGCATAAGTCCAGCGCGCGGGCGCCCGGGTTCTGCAACGCCGAACGCAAAGAGCGTGCGGTGCGCCACCACCACAGGCGATCCACGTTCATCGAGAGCACATGGTTGAGCAGATCGTAACGCGGAGAGATCTCGTCAAACATCTGCTGCACTGCCTGGGCGGCAGCGCGCTCGTCCGTTGCACCTGCGGGGGCAGCGCCGGTCACGTGCTCCTCATGATCTCTCATCGTTGTAGACATTAGCTGCGGGACAATACGTGCAGTTGCTCTACCGCGTGCGCAACGACTTCGTCGGGCACACGATTGGAAATGATCACTTTGCCGATTTCTGTCGCCAGAATGAAATTCACTTTACCGTCGAGCGTCTTTTTGTCTCCGCGCGTGCGGCGCACGATCTCTTCGGGGCGGCTGTTCACTTCCGGAAGCGGCGAATAGGCGAGCACGCAGGAGACGATCCGTTGTGCCAATTCGGGAGATGTTTTGTGCACGGCAGTGCCGATCATTGCTGCGGCGGCCATACCCCACCCGACAGCTTCGCCGTGCAGAAAATGGCGATATCCGGTGTCCGCTTCCAACGCGTGACCGACTGTGTGCCCAAAGTTGAGGATACGGCGCAGGTTAGATTCTTTTTCATCCGCCGCCACGACTTCAGCTTTGATGCGCGCGCAGTCGTGAATTACTCGTTCAAGAAGTGCTGGATCGCGAGCCAGCAGCTTCTCGCGATCTTTCTCGGTGATTTCGAACAGCTTACGATCGCGAATGACTCCGGACTTGATCACCTCGAACAAGCCCGCACGAAATTCCCGATCTGGGAGGGTGGAAAGGACTTCGGGGTCGGAGATCACGATCAGCGGATGGTGAAACGTTCCGAACAGATTCTTTCCTGCGCGCAGATTTACGCCTGTCTTCCCGCCAATGGCTGCATCAACCTGTGCCAGGAGCGTGGTCGGAATCTGAACGAATTCCACCCCACGCATGTAAACCGAAGCCAGCAGTCCGGCGAGGTCGCCGACCACGCCTCCGCCGAATGCGATCACTACAGCATTGCGATCAGCTCCTTTTGTGGCCATCCGTTCTGCCAGTTGCTCGACTGTCGTGACGCTCTTATTGCGCTCGCCGTCCGGCATCTGTAGCACGAAATAATCGATCTTCGCGTCCGCAAGACTCCTCTGCAGCGCTTCTCCCCAGAGCCTCCAGACCGGTTCAACCGTGACCACGAAGCATCGAGACTTCTTACTTGGGAGCAGCTTGGAGATCGTCTTGCCGGCTCGCTTGAGAATGCCTCCCTCCACCAGCACCGGATAAGACGCGGTCTTAGTTTTTACCGTGATCTTTTTCACAAGCTTTTCATCATATCCCACGCGTTCTCGCGCGATTGTGCGCCACGCTAATCCAGTGAGTAAGTAAGCAAATCGCGCGTGCTACCATCGAAGTTTCCTTTTATGGCATCGCTTCCATCCGAGACAGATTTCATCGTGGTCGGAGGCGGAATCGCCGGACTCCGCGCTGCCATAGGTCTTGCCGAAGCTGGCCGCGTTCTCGTTGTGACCAAGCAGGAAGTCACCGAGAGCAATACGCAATATGCACAGGGCGGAATCGCTGTTGCCCTGAGCGACGACGACGAAGTCGCGCTTCACCTGCAGGACACGATCGATGCCGGCGATGGGCTAGTAAATATAGAAGCGGCTCGGGTGCTCGTAGAAGAAGGGCCGCAACGGATCCAGGAGCTGATCAACTGGGGAACGGAGTTTGACCGCAGCGGCAGCCGGCTCAGCTTTACGCGCGAAGGCGCGCACAGCCGCTCGCGCATTCTGCATGCCCATGGGGATTCCACGGGACGCGAAATCGGACGAGCTCTCATCGCTCGCGCGCGTGCTATTCCTAACATTTCCTTTACTGAGTTTGAGTTCACGGCTGATCTCTGCGTCAACGAGGGCGCAATCACGGGCGTCTTCCTGCTTTCCCCGGATGGAACCCGGACCAGCGTCCGTGCTCGCGCAGTTCTGCTCGCCACCGGGGGCGCAGGACAAGTTTATTCCGACACAACCAATCCATCGGTCGCCACAGGTGATGGTATAGCCATGGCCTATCGCGCGGGAGCTGCGATCAGTGACATGGAGTTTTTCCAGTTCCATCCAACCGCGCTCTCAGTACCTGGCGCACCGCGGTTCCTGCTTTCTGAAGCGCTGCGGGGTGAAGGTGCGTTGCTCTTGAATCCCGCGCGCGTACGCTTCATGCCGCAATACCACCCAATGGCTGAGCTTGCTCCGCGTGACGTGGTGGCGCGCGCAATCGTGCAGGAGATTGCAGCCAGCAAAAAAGCCCAGGCGACTGCATATCTGGATATGCGTCATCTCGACGCGGCCATACTGCGCGCCCGCTTTCCGCGCATTTACTCTACGTGCCAACAGTATGGAATTGATATAACCCGCGATCTCATCCCCGTGCGTCCCGCCGCGCATTACCTGATGGGAGGGATCAAGACGGATTTGCATGGGCGAAGTTCGGTGCCGGGGTTATATGCTGCCGGCGAGACCGCCTGCACTGGAGTGCACGGAGCGAATCGCCTTGCCAGCAATTCTCTGCTTGAGGGACTGGTATTCGGCGCGCGCGTAGCGGGGGCGATGCGAGAAGAACGAGGAATTGGTGCAGCACGACCTTGCGGAGAGTCTCAAGGTCACAGCCCCGGCGACGCCGCTCGGATTGCTGCGCAGCTCCGTCACTCAATGTGGGAGTATGCGGGAGTTGTCCGCAATCGAGCAGGCCTCGAGAAGCTTGAGCAGCAATTTCCAGATTGGGAGAGAGTGGCAGGGTCAGGCGTGGATCGGCAATCGATCGAAACCCGAAACCTGCTTACGGTGGGGGCGCTCATCACGCGTTCGGCGTTAGCCCGAGAAGAAAGCCGCGGAGCGCACTTCCGCAGCGATTTCCCTCATCACAATCACAGCGCATTCCTGAAGCACTCGACTGTGCGCGGGGACCAGATCAGCTTTGAGTGACGAAAAGGGCTGCGCTTGTGCGGGTTTAATCTAGCTTCCGAGGTACTCGAGTTCTACGGTGGTGCAGTCGTCAGAAGGGGGAGCGCCTTGCGCGAAGTCGCTGACGGCGGCGAAGAGATCTTTTCCGGCAAGCACGGTCGCTTCGAGGCGTTCATCCCCGAAGAATTCAGCTTCCCGATTTTGCGCTTCGTTCACGCCATCGCTCACGAGCACGATGCGATCACCAGGTTCCAGCCTGAAGGTGTAAGTCTCAAATTCAGCAGTGGGAATGAGTCCTAAAGGCAGATTACCCTCGCTCGGACGCAGGATGTTTCCATTCGCAACGCGAACGGCAGGGACATGTCCACAATTGAGGAACTCGCATTCGCCATTTGGCTTCACTTTCAGCACGTTGCACGTGGCGTATTTCTCGCCGAGCTTCTTCACGCAGAGGAAGCGATTGACCGCCGATGCAATCTCGCTGAGAGGAACGTGCGAAACAAGTTGCGAGTAGATCATTCCTTGCAGAATGGAAGCCAGAATTGCAGCGGAAACGCCTTTTCCGCAAATGTCGGCTAAAACGAGGTAGAGATTTCCATCCGCAATCACGGCGTCGTAGAAGTCGCCGCCGATCTCCTGGCAGGGTAGGCTTCGCGCGCGCAGGCGAGCGAAGTGCACTTCCGGAATCACAACGGTCATCAACCGCTGCTGAATGCTGGCGGCGATGGCGAGTTCTTTCTGATACAGGCGTGCGTTCTGTTCTGACTGGGCCAGTTGGGCGGTTTCGATGAGCGCCGCAGCTTCCGTCGCGACCGTGTTGAGAATGTCGCGACTCAGGCTCGATAGACCACGCGAAGCCAACCGGCTGTCGAGATAGAGAACGCCATTAATCGGTCGCTGCTGCTCGCCTTCCGCTGCTGTTTGGCTCTGCGCTGAAATATTCGTGCGAAACAACGGCATGCAGATCACAGTGCGCAGATCGTGAGCGACGATGCTCTGGCGGGCTGCGAGATCGGAGTGGCTCGCTGTGTCTGTAATGATCACGCGCGACGCGGAGGTCATTGCGTCCTGAAGGATGGAGTGCGAGATAGTGCTGTCGTCCTTGAGTTCGTCGCCTAGCGAATTGCGCCCAACTCCAAGACTGAGCTCTCCGTCCTTCTGCACCAGGAAAACAAAGCCGCGCTCGGCGCCGGTAATACGCAAGGTAGCCTCAACAAGTGTGACTAGAACGTCATCGAGCGCGCCACGGCTGTTGAGCTTGCGCGCTACTTCGAGGAAAAACGCAAGCTTCTCGAGGTCGGAAGCTTCCTTCTCGACCTGAAGTCCGGAAATCTGGCTTAGCAGTTCGCGCGCTGCGCTGCCCGTTTGCGATGTAGTTCCATACTGAAAAATTACAAAGTTGCGATCGTTGTTGCTGCCGAACTGAATGCGATCGTTGTTGATCAGCTTGTGACGCTTGACCGGCGTACCGTTTACGAACGTGCCATGCTTGCTGGCCAGGTCGAGCAAGAAGTATTCGCCACCCATTTGCACGATTTCGGCGTGATCGCGCGAAGCCATCGGATCGGTGATAACCAAGTTCTTCTCCGCACGGCGGCCAATCGTAAAAGGAAACGTGACCAGCGGAACCGCCTGCTGCTTGTCTCCCTCAATGCGGAGAAGCACAGGGAATTCCTGGGCAGCGACGATTGTGTTTTGCGCCGATGATGCCTGGCTGGACATAGCTGAGGAACTCGATAAGCGTAACACTACTTTTCTGGGCTTCGGTATACGGCCCGGTACAATAGCTGGCCTGAACCCAATGCCGAAGCGCGTCGTAATCTCGTGGAGCGGTGGCAAAGACAGCGCATGGACCCTATACACGCTGCGTCGACAGCCCAAGGAGTACGCGATTCTCGGACTGCTGACCACTATTAATCAGCAATACAACCGAGTAGCCATACACGGTGTTCGGAGGGAACTGCTCGAAGCCCAGGCATTGGCGGCAGGGCTTCCACTCTGGGTGGTCCCCCTTCCCTCACCCTGTACCAACGAACATTACGAACGCCGAATGACCAATGCTCTGCATTTCATGCAACGGCTGGGAATCGAGGCCATTGCCTTCGGCGATCTATTTCTGCAGGACATCCGCGCTTATCGAGAGAGCCGCTTCGGCGGCTTGGGGCTGGAGCTGCTATTCCCGCTTTGGGGCATTCCAACCGGGGAGTTGTCGCGAGACATGATCGACTCCGGTTTGAAGGCGCGGCTTACTTGCGTAGATCCGCGCTCTGTTCCGGCCGAATATGCTGGCCGGGAATACGACGAGCGGCTCTTGCGCGATCTGCCACCATCCGTAGATCTCTGTGCCGAGAACGGCGAGTTTCACACCTTTGTTTACGACGGGCCGATGCTTCGTTCTCCTATCAGCATCCGGAGCGGCGAAACGGTGGAACGCGAGGGTTTCGTCTTCGCCGATCTCCTCCCTGCCGGTCAGGAGGCTTCGAAGAGTGTTCCCGATCCCGCGATTCTTGCGGGCTAGGTGGAAACAGTAGTCCAAATCCGTACCCATCCGCTACCACGGACGTACTGACGAGCGCTCCTGCCAAGGTGGGGAACCGTTTACACTAGACCTTGTCCGCTGCAGTGGTGGCGGAGAACTCATATTCAGGCTTCTATTTTCTAATGAATACTCCTGCAACATCGGTGGCCGACTACGTAGCTCGAGCGGTCGGTCCAATTATTCTGCTTGGTCCTCCCGGCGCAGGAAAAGGGACTCAAGCCAAACAAATCGTGGAGCGGTATGGCGTGCCGCAAATCTCGACCGGAGATTTGCTCCGGGAAAACGTGAAGCTGGGCACCGAACTGGGCAAGAAAGCCAAGGCAGTAATGGATTCCGGCAAACTCGTGTCGGACGACATCGTTTGTGACATGGTGGCCGAGCGCGTTGCCCGTCCGGATTGTGCGCGTGGATACATCCTCGACGGTTTCCCTCGCACTGTAGCCCAGGCCGAGTGGCTTGATGGATTCCTTGCCGCTCGCGGATCGAAGCTGCCGCTGCGTGTGATTAAGATCTCCGTCGATTACGACAAGCTGCGGAAGCGTCTTACTGGGCGCCGCACGTGTCCGGTCTGCGGGACTATCTACAACATCTATACGACGCCTCCGAAAAATGACGAAGTGTGCGACAAAGATGGCGCGAAGCTCACCTTCCGCAAGGACGACAGCGAAGAAGCGATCGACATTCGGCTCACCGCATACGATAAAGAGACTCTCCCTCTCAGCGAGTACTACCGCAAACGAGGACTGCTCACGGAAATCGACGGCGATCTCGCGCCGGATCTGGTGACCGGAGAACTCTTCGCCGTGCTGGATAAAGGCACACTCTGATCCTCAAACGATCTCGCGGCCGGATGCTCTAAACCAGAGCGTCGGCCCGCCTCTGTCGCGCGTTCGCGAGCGGAATACCAGGCGATCACCAACCACGAAATTGAGCAGCGAACAGATGAGTATGCTCACCGCATTCGCGAGCAGATAGGGCATTCTGGCCCACGTTACCAGCGTCCACGTAAACACGACGTTGCCGACCATCGAAATTAGACCGTTGGCTGCATGAAAACGAAAGAGGCGACTCCCAACCCCGGCACGACCTGAAATGACATCTGCCCAGGTAACGCGCTCATGCCAGATGAAATTGTGAACCAAGGCAACTTCGACGGCACAGGCGGTCGCCAGCCGATAATCGAGTCCGACAAAGCGCTTGAAGAAGAAAAGCACAACGAGTTGAATTCCGAAGCCGAGTAGCCCTACAAGATTGAATATCCCCCATCGACTCCATTGCGATCGATCTGTTTTCATTTGAGTCTCTCCGCTTCGAAGAGAACTCGTCCATGCTTGATCGCCGAGAACAGAGCGATCCCCGTCATGCCGATCGCGCCAATTGCTCCACCGAAGTCGAGGAGGCTCAGCGGCAATCCAAACGGGTGGGCAGCAGGTTGAAAGAACAGGTACACATTGCCAATACACAGCAGGATGCGCAGCTCAGTAGGACCGAGCCCGCCATATGACATCTCGAATTTGCCCAGCGCGTAGGTAGCCAGAAAGATTTCGGCAGATAGCAGCAAGTACGCGATGAGGACCCAGGCAGCTACAATCGGCTGCATGAAGCCTGAAGCGCTGAGACCTGCAAGCACCGCGGTTACTCCGAAGCAGTCGATGATGTGGTCGACGTAGAAGCCATACCGGGGTCGTTGCCGGTTACGGTGTCGGGCCAGCGTTCCGTCAAGACTGTCGCCGAGCCAGTTCAGGGCGAGAAAAACACAGGCAAGCAACAGCCCATATTGGCCGTAGGCTGCGAATGCATAGGACGCTCCGGTGAGAAGCATGCCCAGTGCACCTAGCGCGGTGAGGTGATCAGAATTCACGGCCTCGGGCGTTCTTGATGCCAGCCACCTCAGGACCTTCTTTTCCGATGTGGCAATAACGTTCTGTTGCACCCGAATGGCTTCCTGAAAAACAGCCACCCTAGTTCCTTCCAGTCTGAGTTGCACTTCTGACATCTCTGCAATCCTCCAATCGAGAGTCGTTCGTTCGCAGCGCAGTGCGAACGTGCACGATTTGAGGGCGGTGGGATTGCGAGAACAATCCAGCGATGCTCGCCTGTGGGTAAATTCGAGGTAAAGCAGGATCTCGCGCGGACTCAGAGAGTTAGAGCTGGGGTGGAGATCGGCAAACGCGCGTTTCGCGATTTGAACGGCGACAGAGCTCTCCCGGATCCGGGGTGCGAGGCAAGAGCGCCTCACCCGTTCGCTACCGCGAACGGTACTGACGCAGCGACCCCGAGAGGATTGAACGTTACGACCAAGTGGCCCTAGCTGATCGTGTACTTCCCTGCCTCGATGGTCCTGGTAGCGATCTGCTGGCGTAGTCCGATCACGTTGGTCGGTTCGTGCTTCATGAGCCGGCGAAGGATCGTCGTCTGAATCCGCAGGTTGTCGCCTTCCGCAGCCGCAGCCAGCACGCGCCGGGCCGCGACTTCGATGCGCGCCATTGCTTCGGACAGATAAACCTGAGTCATAGCGACTGGAAGACCTGCCGTGCTTCCCCCTTGCGCCTGCACCAGCTTCATAGTTCGCAGGAGCGCCGAATCCATGGCAAAGACTTCGATGATTACGTCGGCCAGCGCGGCCATAACCTCCTGCTGATCGGCGAGCTCCATCATGTATCGCTGGGAAGCCACTCCCGCGACAAACAGCGCAGTTTTCTTGGCGTTGCCGACCAGCGTGCGCTCGGATGCAAGCGCTCCTTCCACTTCTTCGCCCATCGATGGGCCGGATAGCACCTCATCCATGAGCTTTTTGATAGCCGGCATCAACGCGAGCTGTCCGCTCATCGCCCGCTTCATCAGCCAGCCGGTGATGATCATGCGGTTGATCTCGTTCGTGCCCTCGAAGATGCGGTTCACGCGCGAGTCGCGATAGGCGCGCTCCGCCGGATACTCTTCGACGAAGCCGTAGCCACCATAAATCTGCACCACGTGGTCGACGACGCGATCGAGCATCTCCGAGCCCCAGACTTTCAGGATCGAGCACTCGACGGCGTATTCCTCGATCCCCTTCCGAATCTGGGTAGAAGCGTCGGGCGATTTCTTGTCGATATCCCGCAAAGCCTCATCGATCATGCCTACTGTGCGATAAGCCAAGGCCTCACCAACGTAAATGCCCGTCGCAATGTCCGCGATCTTTTCCCGAATCAGGCCAAACTCGGACAGAGTCTTGCCGAACGCCTTGCGCTGCTTGGCATATGAGAGTGCGGTCTGCAGCGAGTTTCGCGCGCCACCGACGCATCCGGCTCCCAATTTGAAACGGCCGATGTTCAAAATGTTAAAAGCGATGATGTGTCCTTTGCCGATTTCTCCCAGGACGTTTTCAACCGGTACCTGGCAATCATTGAGAATCAGCGGACATGTCGAAGAACCGCGAATTCCCAGCTTCTTCTCCTCGGCTCCCACTGAAAATCCAGGAAACGTGCGCTCGACGATGAACGCCGAGAACTTCTCGCCGCCAACCTTGGCGAAGATGACGTAGAGGTCGGCAAATTTGGCATTCGTGATCCACATCTTCTCGCCATTGAGCACGTAGTGCTTGCCGTCGGCGGAGAGTTCGGCACGAGAACGACAGTTGAGGGCGTCTGATCCTGAGGAAGATTCTGACAGCGCATACGCTCCCACCCACTCGCCTGATGCGAGCTTCGGCAGATACTTCTGCTTCTGCTCGGGCGTGCCGAAGTAAACGATCGGCAGCGTGCCTATGCCGACGTGCGCTCCCCAGGTAACGCTGAAGCTTCCCGATTTGGCAATGTAGTCGGCGATAATGGCGGAGGTGACTTTGTCCATGTCCATCCCGCCGTACTCTTCGGGAATGTCGACGGACGCGAGGCCGAGTTCGCTGGCTTTCTTGATGAGCTCGCGGCTGACGGAGTAGTCCTTGTGCTCGATCTTCTCGATGTTCGGGACAATCTCTTTCAGCGCAAATTCCTCCGTGGTCTGAGCGATCTGGCGATGCTCGTCGGTAAAGTCTTCAGGCGTGAAGACCTCGTCAGGACGGCGATCTTCAATGAGAAAGCTGCCACCAGCGATTTTCGTTTTAGGAATTGCTGCCGTTGCCATGAGAAACCTCCAAACCGGGAGTTAACACGAAGGTCACGAAGTTGTAATTCAAGGTCACGGAGAACTACTTCCAGTTGAAGCCGTTCACCACCCTGCGAATGCCTTCTTTCAGGTGCTCTACGTGAAAGTTGATGATCAATCCGAGTGGCCGATCTGTCAGACGCAAGTACGAAAGAAGCTGTGCTTTGTGCACCGGCGCGATTGCTTCTACACACTTGATTTCTACGATGACACAGTCTTCGACAATGAGATCGATGCGGTATCCCACATCTAACTTCAACCCGCGATAGACGAGCGGAAATGGAACCTGGGAACGAACTCGGAGACCACCTTCTTGGAGCTCATGCAAGAGACAAGCTTCGTATGCACTCTCGAGAAGACCAGGACCAACGGCTGTATGCACTCTCATCGCAGCGGTGATCACTCGACCACTGATCTCCTGAGCAGTCAATGCGCGCTTGGCACCCGATTCCATATCAGCACTCTCCGTGACCTCCGTAAAACCTCAGTGACCTTCGTGTTAACTCCCCGGCCTTACGCGATATTCTCGAAAATCCCCGCCGCGCCCATGCCACCGCCGACGCACATCGTCACTAAACCGTAGCGTGCATTTCGACGTTTCAGTTCGCGGATGATGCTCGCCGTCAGCTTGGCTCCGGTGCAGCCCAGGGGATGGCCAAGCGCGATCGCTCCGCCGTTTGGGTTCACTTTGGCCGGATCCAGCTCTCCTGCTTTGATGACGGAAAGCGACTGCGCGGCGAAGGCTTCGTTCAGCTCGATTACATCGATCTGGTCCAGTTTGAGTCCGGCAATCTTTAGTGCCTTGGGAATCGCGTACACCGGACCAATGCCCATTTCTTCAGGCTTGTATCCAGCGGTGGCGAACGCTATGTAGCGAGCCAGCGGCTTAATGCCGAGCGCCTTCGCTCGCTCGCCGGACGTAACGATCGTTGCCGCCGCACCGTCTGACATTTGCGACGAATTGCCGGCCGTCACGGTCCCTTTGGCGTGGAAAGCCGGCTTCAATCCTGCTAGAGCTTCGAGCGATGTGTCCGCTCGCGGCCCGTCGTCGATCTTGAATTCGATGTCGATTCGCTTCGGCTTGCTTCCATTCGGTGTGGTGAAGCTGACTGGAACGGGAACGAGTTCGTCGTTGAACTTCCCCGCCGCGATTGCGGCCAACGCTTTCTTATGGCTCTGGAGCGAAAATTCGTCGGCCTGTTCGCGCGTGATCCCAAAGCGCTGCGCCAGGCGCTCTGCTGTGAGTCCCATCGAAAGATATGCGTCCGGATAATTTTCGATCAGCCACGGATTGGCGCTGACTTTGTTGCCGCCCATGGGAATCATCGTCATCGACTCGACACCGCCGGCGAGGACTACATCGACGCTTCCCGATCCAATTCGCTCCGCGGCCATCGCAATCGCCTGCAGCCCGGAGGCACAGAAGCGGTTGATGGTCATCGCTGAGCACTCGACGGGAAGTCCGGCGCGTAGCGAAGCGATCCGCGCTACGTTCATCCCTTGTTCCGCTTCGGGCATCGCGCAGCCAAAGATTACGTCTTCAATTTCTTTCGGGTCGACCTGCGGCACACGCGCAAGCGCGCCTTTGATGGCCACGGCGGCCAGATCGTCTGGACGCGTATTGCGCAGACCGCCCTTGTAGGCACGACCCACGGGCGTGCGCACGGCACTGACGATAACTACTTCTCTCATTTCAAAACCTCCGGGGGTTAACACGGAGGTCACGAAGTCTGTACGAAGTTCACGAAGAACTCCGTGCCCTTCGTTCAACCTTCGTGACCTTCGTGTTAACCCCCGTTTTTAGTTCCTCAACGTCTTCCCTGTCTTCAGCGTGTATTGAATCCGTTCCTGCGTCTTCTTCTCCCCGCAAAGTGATTTGAACGCCTCGCGCTCCAGGTCGAGCAGGTACTGCTCGCTCACAGGCGTACCGGGCGTGACGTTTCCGCCGCAGAGCACTTCTGCCACTTTGTTTCCGATCTTCACTTCATGATCGCTGATGTATTCACCCTGACGCATAAGATGTACGCCGAGTTTCAACGTCGCAAGGATGCTCTCGCCCGGAGCGGGAACGTCGGTGCGCATCACCGGCGCGCTGTAGCCTTCTTCGACGAGTTCGAGCGCGCGGCGTTTGGCGTCGCTGAGCAGGCGGTCGCGGTTCATGGTAATCACGTCAGCTTCTGACAAGAATCCGATATGTCGCGCTTCGGCTGCGGAGGTCGAGACCTTCGCCATCGCGATGGTCTCGAAGTTCTTCTTCATTGCCTCCGTTAACTCGACCGACTCGCCGCGTCCGGCGGGACGGATGCTCGAAGCAGCATCGACGGCACGCAGCAGCATCTCTTTGCAGCCGCCTCCGCCGGGAAGGAGTCCGACTCCAACTTCAACCAGCCCCATGTAAAGCTCCGCATGAGGCTGGCGCGCAGCAGCATGCAGGCTTACCTCAGTTCCGCCTCCGAGGCACATTCCGAACGGCGCCGCGACCACAGGCTTCGGGCAAAACTTAATCGCCTGCGTCATACCTTGAAAACCGCGAATCGCGAGATCGACCTCGTCCCACTCGCCTTCCTGAATGGCCATGAGCAACAGCATAATGTTGGCGCCGACGGAGAAATGCTGCGCGTCGTTGGTGATGACGAAGGCGTCGAATTGTCCCAAAGCGGGACTGCCGGGTTTCAGCGTCTGGGTGACGAACTGAACGATATCGCCGCCGAGTGAATTCATTTTGGAATGGAACTCGATGCAGCCGACGCCATTGCCCAAATCCACCAGCGAGGTCGAGGCATTTTTCTTGACTACGCCATTGGATTTCTTGGCGACTCCAACTGACCACACTCCCTCGGGTACCTCGATCGGTGCATAGGACGAGCTTCGGACATCGAAGTAGCTGCGGCCCGAAGCTGCGTTCTTATCGTCCGCATACCAGCTCGTTTTTCCGCTCGCCAGCAGCTTCTCGACATTGGAGGCCACCGGACGGCCTTCCTTCTTCATGCGCTCGACCGTAGCGCTGACGCCGGCTGCGTCCCACATTTCAAATGGGCCGAGTTCCCAGTTGAAACCCGTGCGCATCGCACGATCGATCTCGACCACCGAATCCGAGATCTCGGGAATGCGATTGGCGGCGTAGGTCCAAAGTTCGGAGAGAGAAGTCCAGTAAAACTGAGCAGCTTTGTCGCGCGGATCGGCCGTGATGAGCATCTTCAGCCGCTCGGCCGGCGCATCGACGTTCTTCCCCATCTCCAGAAGTTGGAATCGCGCTTTGCCGCGCGGATGATATTCCAGCGTCTTCCAATCGATCGCGAAGCGCTCTTCGCCTGATTCCGATTTGGTCTTTTTGTAGAAACCCTGCCTGGTTTTGTCGCCGAGCCACTTTCGCTCGAGCATCTGGTTGTAGAAATCCGGGAGCTTCAGCTCCGAGCGCTCGTCGTGGACACTCTCCGTCATGTTGCCGACGACATGCGCGAGAATGTCGAGACCGACCAGATCAATGGTGCGAAACGTCGCCGACTTCGGCCAGCCGACGGCTGAGCCGGTGAGCGCGTCGATGTCCTCGATCGAGAATCCCATCTCCTGCATGATGCGCATCACGTTCAGCACTGAAAACGTGCCGATGCGATTGGCGATAAAGTTCGGCGTGTCCTTGGCGCGGACGATGGTCTTGCCTAGGCGCTGATCGCAAAAATGCGCGATCGCCTCCATCGCTGCGAGATCTGATTCCGGAGTGGGAATGATCTCTAGCAGCCGCATGTAGCGCGGAGGATTGAAGAAATGCGTGCCAAACCAGTTGCGGCGAAATGCCTCGCTGAATCCTTCGGCGATGCTGCCGACCGGCAGGCCGCTGGTGTTAGTGGTTACGATCGCCGTCGGCTTGCGGACCGCCTCGACTTTCTTCAGCAGCGCGCGCTTGATTTCGAGGTTCTCGGCAACAGCTTCGATGATCCAGTCGGTATCGGCGAGGAGTTTGAGGTCGTCTTCAAAGTTGCCGGTCTTAATGAGGCGCGCCAGCGATGGATCGAAGAACGCGGCAGGCTTTGACTTCTTCGCTCCTTCGAGTCCGCTGAGCACGATCTTGTCGCGCTCGGCGCTGCGCTCCCCTGGCTTCGGCGCCGGAGCTCCGGGCGGGACGATGTCGAGTAAGTAGCTGGGAATTCCAGCGTTTGCGAGGTGTGCCGCGATGCGGGAGCCCATGGTCCCCGCGCCCAAAACCGCAACTTTGTTGATCTGAATCGCCATGCCCCGGCTTTCGCTCGCCATAGGCGAGGTTCCCATCTTATCGGAGCTAAAGGTCAGCGTGGCTATACGGGAAAGGTTCGTGTCCAGGGTGGTCGGCATGGCCTTAGTGAGATGCTACTGAATGAGTATTCATTCAGTCAATTAGATGCTGGATCGCAGTTAACACGAAGGTCACGTCCGTGTCAGTAGCGTCCCGCGTTAGCCGGGATGAGTGTGGCGGCTCTGAGGGCTCGGGGTTCTCGAGGGTGATCGCTCATCTGGCACTTTGACTCGATAATCATCAGATTTCGCTATTCAGCTTTCGAAACCGCTTGATTGGCGCAATTCAACGTATGACTCCGACGCAACTAGCGGAGATGATTTTGCCTATGAGAGAGAGAGAGAGAGAGAGAGAGAGAGAGAGAGAGACTCGACAACGAGCTACAGCACGTAATAACGAGAGTGCAAAAGATACGTGAGAGGTCTCGCGCCACACGCCAACAATCCGCATGGCTGAGAGAGCAGAGCCTCATGCTTGCCAAGTTGACGCTCAAGAACTCAGGCAAGGACCGCGCAAGACGCAGTGGAAATGCTGGACTGCTCGCATAGACCCATTCGCTTACCCGCGAACGGTACTGACGGCTTCTGTGGCCCTCTCATAGAGTGCACCCGCATGGAGGCGCGGGAACGTATTTCTTCAGAAAGTCGGCCACTCGCGTGTAGGCGTCAATCTGATTTTCGACACGAGCGAACCCGTGGCCTTCGTTGTCGTAGATCTTCAACTCCACGGTCCCGCCGCGCTTTTTGATGGCATCGGCCACCTGCTGCGCCTCTGACTTCGGACATCTCGGGTCATTGCCTCCGGCCAGCAGCAGCACCGGAGCTTTGATGCGATCGACAAAATTGATCGGGCTGCGGTCCTCCCAGAGCGCCTTGTTCTTCACCGGATCGCCCATGGTGGCGAGATCGTATTCGTGCAGTAGAGGATCTTCGTTCTGTACCTCGGTGAACCAGTTCACAAATGGGACAATCGGCACGCCTGCGGCCCACACATCGGGAGCTTTGGTGAGCGCCATCATCGTCATGTATCCCCCATAGCTGCCGCCCAAGACAACCAACTTCTTGGGATCGACATAGCCCGTCTTCTGAATCCAGTCCGCGGCAGCCAGTACGTCCTCGAGATCGCCTCCGCCCATGTCGAAGCGATTGGCATCCATGAATTCCTTGCCGTAGCCGGTCGAGCCTCGGTAGTTGGGCGCGATCACCAGGTATCCCTGATTGGCGAGATACTGAATCACACGATTGAAGCCGTTGACGATCTGCGACGTTGGCCCGCCGTGGATATACACAATTGCGGGATGGGTATGATCGCGCGGCGCATTGTGTGGGACGTAAACAAAAGCGGAAATCTGCCACTTGCCGTCGCGGCTCGGATAATGCACGAGAAACGGCTCAACCATATCATCGGCGCTCAAGCCGGCGAGCAACGAGTGCGTGAGTTGCTTTGATTGCTTGCCGGCGAAGTCGTAAACCCAGACATCGTTCGGCGAGTTTGGACCGTTATGGTAATAAAGCAGCCGCTGACCGTCGGGCGAAAATGAAGTCACAGATCCTGCCGGCGTGTTGACGCCGGCGGGCAAAGGCAGCATCGTCGTCTGCTTCGAAGCGATGTCGTACACAAAGATCTGCGTATTGCCATCGACGTTTTCGATCCATGTGAGTCGCTTGCTGTCAGGAGAGAACGTGCCGGACCCAACCTCCCATTTCTCATCGGTGAGCCAGTCAATCTTTGTGTTAGCGATTTCCAGCAGCGCGGCATTGTCGTAGCCCTTCGCGTTGGAGGTGATGAGCAGATATTTGCCGTCTGGCGAAAACGCCGTTGCCTGGTAGTTGTGCTCGTCAGAGTGCGGTGTCAGCAGCGTAGTTTTACCGCTGGCTACTTCGAGCAGAAAAATGTTCGAGTTCTTCCCTGCTGCATCCTGCTGCGTGTACGCAATCGTCTTACCATCGCCGGACCAGATTGGTCCGGTGTTGCTCAGGTTCTTAAGCGTGTCCTTGGTCAGGGCGCGGTAGCGCTTGGTGAGCACGTCCATCAAGTCGATCTCAAAATTGGGCGAGCTGCGCGGCTTCCACATATAGGCGAGATAGCGCGAGTCCGGCGACCATGCCTGTCCTTCTTCGGCAACGTCGGGAGTGTTGGTGAGATTCACGACTTCGCCGGTATGCGGCGAAACCAGGAACAGATCCCATTGCTCGTCGCCATCATGATCGGAGGCGAAAGAAATCCATTTCCCGTTCGGGGACCACGCAGGATCGGTCTGCCGCTGGTCGCTGATGGTGAGCTGCGAAGGCCAGCCCCCGTCCGACGACATCAGCCAGACGTTGTTTCGTCCCGAGATGTTTGTGACGAATGCGACTTCTTTGCCGTCAGGCGACCAGCTTGTGGCGCCAACCACACGTGTCATGTACAGCTTCTCGATCGAGAAAGGCTGTACTTCCCTTTTCAGCACTCTGCTCGTGATCTGCCTGGGATCGGTGATCGGAACAGTGATCGGAGGTGTCGAAGCTGAATTTTGGCAAGAGCCCGGAAGGGACAGTAGAACGGTGAGCAACAACAGCTTGAACATTGCGATGAATTTACCATGAAGATGAAAGCGAATGGCTGGGGCGATGGAGGAACCCAACGCGTGCTCCTCACGCATTACGGCCGCGTTTTGTTGACCAGGCGTTGTAGTGAGTCAGTGTTCGCGCTCGGAAGATCCTTCAACGCGATGCGCACCAGGGAACCGTAGAGATCGAGCAGATCCGGATGTTCGTCCAGGACCTTGAGGTGCTTGCGAATGGTTTCCACGTCTCCGCGCCGAACTGGTCCGCTGAATGCCTGTTGCGGTGAAGTGCGGAAGCAATTGTCGATCGTCTGTCGCACGATCGGCTCCATTAGCGCCCGAACTCGTTTTCCTTCCAGCCCGGCCAGCTTGCCAACTTCGATAGCGGCTGCGATGAGCGCCACGATTCCCGGCGACGAAAAGAAACCGAAGGCGTGATACGCCGCTTTTTCTGTCCTCGCAATTCGAAACGCGTGCGCTTCGAAATCACTGATGATGGTCTCGACCGCAGTCAACGCCTTTGCGGTGCCTTCGAGCGCGAATGGCACGCCTTTCAGCTTTGGTTGGGAGGAACTAACGAAAGTCATCAGCGGGTGTGCCGAAGCGACCTCCGCGCCCTTGCGTCGAAGAAGCTCCAACGTATCGGAGCTGAGAGCGCCGCTCGAATGTACGACGATCTTGCCGCGCCAGTCGCGTTCGTCGGTCATTTGTTCAGCCAAGGCGGCAATCGCGTCGTCGGGCACACAAATCCAAACGATGTCGGCGGACATCTCGGCAGCTTGTATCGTTGTAGCCGAACTTTGAATCCGGTTGGCCAATATGCGCGCGCGCCGCAGCGACTGCGGGTTCGATCGCGACACGATCTCCGAGACTCGGTACTCCTTCGAATGGAGCGCGCGCGCCAGAGCGCTGGCCAAAGTTCCGGCGCCGATGATCGCAATTTCATATTTTTGACTTTTCGATCTAGCGGGCATGAAGACGGTACGTTTCGATGGGAACCGCGAGGGAATGTTAACCTATGCCTTCATGCCCGCCTCTCGTACGAGCAGTAAGAAGAAAAGAAAGCTCGATCTTCCCAAGCCAAAGCACGCCAAAATCCTCTCGCGCAAGATCGGCTACCGAGGCAAGGTGTACACCGTCGTGGCCGACAAAGTTCGCGAGCCCAAGGGAGTCGTTGCGCTTCGCGAAATCATTCGGCATCACGGATCAGTGGTAGTTCTGGCGGTCGACGATTCCACGTCTCCGCCGCGGGTCCTGCTGGAGCGCCAATACCGGTACGCGGCTGACGATTATTTATGGGAGCTGCCGGCCGGGCACATCGATCCGGGAGAATCCCCTGCAGTTGCAGCGAAGCGCGAGCTGCTGGAAGAAACTGGCCTGACTGCGAAGCGTTGGAAACATGCGCTGCATTTCTATGTAAGTCCGGGCATTCTGGACGAGACCATGGACGTCTATCTCGCGACCAGTCTCACCCGCGGCAAGGCTCAGCCCGAGGACGACGAGCGCATCCAGACGCGCTTCGTTACCCTGCCCTCCGCTCTGAAGATGGCGCAGAATGGAAGTATCCGCGATGCCAAGACGCTGGCCTCGCTATTCTGGTTAGATTCAGCGGTTTAGAAAACGCTTTATCAAGCTTTCCTTTGCGGCTCTTTGCCGCTGTGTACTACTTTGACAATACCTCCAAAGTGATTGATAATTTAGCTAACCAGTAACCTCACTAGGACCCCCAAGAATTACGGGCGTGCCGTTCCCCTCCTCTTCTCGGGCATGCGAGTAACTCTCCTTGTGCAGTCCCCAAGGGATGTTCTGGATAGTTCGGGTCCCAACGCACAGTTCGGCCCCAAAAAGGAATAAATGGAAGGTATGCAAGTGACGCGCATTAAAGGCACAGTCAAGTGGTTTAACAATGCCAAAGGGTTTGGATTCATCGGCCAGGAAAATGGGCCGGATGTCTTCGTTCACTACAGCGCAATTAAGACTGAAGGCTACAAGAGCCTTCAGGAAGGCGATCAGGTCGAGTTCGAGATCGTGCAGGGCCAAAAAGGTCCACAGGCCGACAGCGTGACCAAGGTTTCCTAGTGAGTTTGAGCCTTCTCAGGAACCCAGCCGATCTGGCTGGGTTTTTTGTTGGAAAGAAAGCTCCGGAGCCACGGAGCTCCGAAGCTTCGCAGCACGATTCTGAAAGTATTTAGAATCGTTCAAGCCTAAGACATGGAAAACCGGAATATTGCCGCGGTGTTCTACGAAACCGCCGATCTGATGGAGATTCGCGGAGACGATCCTTTCCGCATCCGCTCGTATCGTCGCGCGGCCGAGGCGATCGAAGGACTTCCCTACCGCGTCGCGGACCTAGCTTCGGACACGAAGAAGCTGCTCGAAGTTCCTGGCATCGGCAAAACTATGGCTACGAACATTCAGCAGCTTTTGAAGGAAGGCAATTTCGGCCTTCACGCCGATTTGCTGCAAAAATATCGTCCGTCCATGCTGGAGTTGCTGAAAATCCAAGGGCTCGGCCCGAAGACAATCGCGCTCATCTGGGACGCTTTCCAGATTTGCGATGTTGATGGTGTTGAGAAGCTCGCGCGCGAAGGTAAGATTCGCGAGCTCCCGCGAATGGGAGAGAAACACGAGCAGAAAATTCTGAAAGGCATTGAAGAATATCGGCGAATTTCCGGACGCTTTCTGCTCGATGCCGCCGAACGCACAGCGGAAAAAATCAAAGAGTTTCTAGCAGAGATGCCTGGCATTGAGAAGATCACTGCGGCAGGATCGTTGCGCCGTGGACGCGACACCGTTGGCGATCTCGACATCCTGATTACAGGCCCATGCTGTGCGGATGAACGGCTCGACCCATTGCTGGATCGAATTGTGACTTTTCCCGGAATTTCCGAAGTCCTTGCCAAGGGCGGTAACAAGGTCAGCTTCAAATTGCGCAGTGGGATGCAGGTCGATGTGCGCACGCTCAAGCCGGAATCGTTTGGCGCGGCGTTGCAATATTTCACCGGCTCGAAGACGCACAACGTTTCCATCCGCCAACGGGCGCTCAAGATGGGTTATACCCTAAGCGAATACGCGCTAACGCGTGTCTCCGACGGCAAGCACATCGCCAGCGCCACCGAAGAAGAGGTCTATGCCGCGCTGAAGCTCGACTACATTCCTCCCGAGCTTCGCGAAAATCAGGGCGAGATCGAAGCCGCTGCACAACACGCGTTGCCGAAGTTGATCGAATTGAGCGACATTCGCGGCGACGTGCACATGCACACCGCAGAGACTGACGGCCGGTGCACCATCGAAGAGATGATCGGCTCCGCACGCGAACGCGGTTACGAGTACATGGCGATCACCGATCACTCGAAGAATCTGGCCTTTGCTAACGGTCTCGACGATACGCGCGCGGCGGAACACATCAAGAAGATTCGCGCGGTTGGAAAGCAGACCGAAGGAATCAGAGTCCTGGCTGGAATTGAAGTTGATATTCTTGCCGACGGCGAACTCGATCTTTCCGGCTCCGTCCTCGACGAAATGGATCTGGTTATTGCCAGCGTCCACTCACACTTCCAGCAAGAACCGAAGCAGATGACCGACCGTCTGCTGCGGGCGATCACCAGCGATCACATTTCCATTCTGGGACACCCAACCGGGCGTATCCTATTGCGGCGCGAAGGTTACGATTTCGACCTCGATGCCATCATGCGCGCTGCCGCCGAATACGGAGTTGCAATGGAGTTGAACGCATATCCCGACCGTCTGGATCTATGCGATCGCCACTTGAAGATGGCGAAGGAGCGTGGCGTAAAGATCGTGATCAATACTGACTCGCACCACACTTCACATCTGGAGAAGATGCGTTACGGCGTTGTGCAGGCTCGCCGTGCCTGGCTTACACGCGACGACGTTTTGAACACATTACCGGCGGCGCAGTTTGCAGAGGCTATGCAGCGACGTGTCCATACGTCGGTGACACGGAAGCAGCATTCAGCATCTTAGCTTCAGAGCACCAGGTGAGGCATCTCGAGGAGGCGCTATGTCGAGTCCATCCAGTCCAGTAGTAAAGAAGGCGGAAGATGCGCGTCCCGACGCCGGGCACGTGCCGATAACCGAAGAGCTCGACAGCGCACGCTGGAGTCTGCCTCCGGTTGTGCCGGTGGTGGTCGCTGCTGCCGTGCTCGCAATCGTCCTCGGCATCTATCTCGCATCGTCGCGAAAGCCCCCGACCTCAACGGGCACTGCCGTCCGTGTGGTTGCACTGCCGATGCACATTGAGTCGAAGGGCTCGATTGCTCCGGGCCAGGAAGGAACAATCGATCAAAACGTAGAAAAGAGCGACTCCGTGCTGGTGAACATCGCTCTCGACGTGAAGAACGCGATTGGTAAGCCGATGTACATCAAGGGACTCCAGGCGAAGTTGGTTACCGAAAAAGGCGAGTTTACCGATGACGCCGCTCCAGCATCCGACCACGGACGCATCGTGCAGGCGTACCCGCAGTTAGCGATTCCCGATCTGAAACCTTTTCAAGTCGAATCCAGCATTCCTGCGAACGTTGATCAGAAAGGCCTGGCCATCTTCAGCTTTCCTGTACCACGGGATGATTGGGACAAACGTAAGTCCTTGCAGGCAACCGTCAACTTCTACGATCACTCGCCTTTGGTGATCGACGCGACCCAAGCTGCTGCAGCCCAAGATGCGACCCTTCCAACGAAGGTCATCAAGTAGTCTCTTTAAGGCTCGCGTAGCTAACAAGCGGATGTTTCTCGCAGACGCATTGCAGGGGCCCAACGCGTCTGCGCCGAACTCTCCTGGCTGAAAAAAATTCAAAAGGTTCTACTCTGGGCAGGAGCTTAGGCTACGGAATTGCATAGGGTATACACAGGTGCCGGTGTGAGAACCGGCTCAGTACCAGCAGTATTAAGGAAAGTAAATATTTGATTCTGCTGCTTTTGTCCGGCTCAGGTCAGCAATTCCGGAGGCATGAACGCAATGGAATCGCCAGGGACAGAGGTGGTATTTACGTTCTCATAAATAGTAACCAGGTAATAACGTACGGGCGCCATGAAAAACTTTCGTATCGCCGTCCTCATATTGCTGATCGCGATTGCGACACCTTTTGCCCTGCATCGGCGGGCATGGGCACTGCACCACGCTGTGGATACTGAGGTGGCCTCGGCTGCTGCAACTCCAGTGCACATCATTTCCCCGGCGGCGGGCGAAGAACTGGGCCGAGCCTACGCTGTCGTGCAGTATCGGCAAGTGTCGGCGAAGGCTGCGAGTAGCCCTACTTATGAACTCCGGATCGATGGCCGTGATCCGGTCGAGACGACCGAATCGAACTATACCTTCAACGGGCTCAAGCCGGGTGCCCACGACGTTGTCGTTCAGGTCGTAGATGCAAACGGTGCTCCCGTTTCGGGAACGCGATCCGAAGTCCACTTTAGCGTCGCCGCAACTGCGACTGCGGCAAACGCAACCGGAGCACAAAGCTCAAACCTTCCGCCACTGCCGCAGCCTTTGGCGAATGACCTGCCAAACGGCAATGGCTCGCTGCCGCTGCTCTCCATTATCGGATTCGGTATTCTCGTAGGCGGCGTCATCTCTGCCCTGCGTACCCGCCCAGTTCACAAATAATCGCGCTGCTCTGGATTTCTGCATCCAAACCTCTGCGGCGCTTTTGTGTCTCCTATGCAGAGATTTGACCCAGCAAAGATGCCCAACATTGCTCAGTCAATTTGGGCTCATCGACACGAGCTGACGAAGCGCCCGGAGTGGCAGAAGCTGCGCCGGCTGGTTGTTCGCCAGCGACTCTCGGCGATCCTGATGCTGATCGGGGTTGGCATTCTCGGCTACGTCGGCTCGGAATACTGGGCGATGTACCACGAGCAGAAGGTGCTCCAGCGCGAATGGCAGGAGCAGCAGAAGAGCGTAGCAACAACGAAGACCAGCGTGAAGGCTGTCGAAGAGGACGGCCTCACCCGCGTCTCGATCCCGAAAATCAATTTAGACGTAATCGTAGTGGAGGGCACCAATCATCGCGCGCTGCGCGTTGGTCCTGGTCATCTGAAGAGCACTCCAGCTCCCGGCGAAACGGGCAACTCCGTCATCTCCGCTCATCGCGACACGTTCTTCCGGCATATTTACGAACTAGCAAAGGGCGATGAGATCCAGGTTCGCCGCGGCGGTCACACCTACACGTTTCAAGTAACGGGAAAGAAGATCGTGGAGCCCAGCGATGTCTCCGTGTTGAAGAATTCCCCGGACGCGCGCCTCACGTTGATCACCTGTTACCCAACGTATTACATCGGACCGGCGCCACAGCGGCTGATTGTCTTTTCCAAACTGGTAGGCGACTCGCAAACAGGAGCACAGCAAGCGCAGACGGCGTCAGTTGCAGCTGGACGACAAGGTTCCTGAGAACGTTTCTATTTACAATCCTAGAGTGCACACTTCCGATGTAGTCATTGCCGGCGCGGGCATCATCGGGCTATCGATCGCTATTGAGCTGCGCAAGGCCGGCGCGACAGTTACCGTCCTTGATCGCGGAGAGCCCGGGCGCGAGGCGTCCAGTGCGGCCGCGGGGATGCTGGTAACCGGAGACCCCGATTTGGGAACTCCCATGCGTGAACTCGCACAGGCGAGCGCCGCACTCTATCCATCGTTTGTTGAAGAGTTGGAACTCCGTTCGGGCCTGCACTGCGACCTTCAGGCGCACGGTGCCTTGTATGTTGCGGTCGAGTCAGAGTGCGTCGATGGCCCGACTCTCTGTGCATCGGAAATAGCTGAGCAGGAACCTGGTCTCGCCGAGCATCCACGAGTTCACTTTCTTTCTGAACAGAGTATCGATCCGGCGCTGCTGACACGGGCTGCAATCGAAGCTGCCAAGAAAATGACAGTTAGCGTTCATCACGAATCCCAGGTTGAAGGTGTGACGCTCACGCGCGAGCATCTGCTTGAGGTACGCACGTCTCGAAATCAGTATCAAACCGCAACTTTCGTGAACTGCGCCGGCGCATGGGCGAATGAGATTTCCGGAGTGGCAGCCCCGGCACGTCCGCGAAAGGGCCAGATGCTTAGTGTGATTCCGCGCGATTGCAAGCTTCGCCATGTGATTCGCTCGCACGAGGTCTATCTCGTTCCGAGGAAAGATGGGCGTGTGATCGTCGGAGCTACGGTTGAAGATTGCGGGTTCGATAAGACGATCGATTCGACGAAAATTCAACAACTGCACCAGAAAGCCGCGAATCTTGTTCCGTCGATCGGTGAGGCGAAGATTCTGGATGCCTGGGCTGGCTTACGTCCAGGCTCTCCAGATGACCTGCCGATTATGGGAGCTGGGCGTCTGCCTGGAACTTACGTGGCAACGGGACATTTTCGCAACGGCATCCTGCTCGCGCCAATCACGGCAGTGCTGATGGCGGAGCTAATTCAGGGAAAGGATCCGCGCATGGACTTGCACACGTTCTCTCCGGCGCGTTTCGCTCCTGCGCACGTCTTAGCAGGATAGCCGACGCATCGCAGTACAACTTATGCTGGATGGTTTCAATCCATCACCTTCGTAAAGCAACTGTTGTTTCGAGCGTGGAGGTCACAGTGGCAACGCAGATCAAGTTTGGAACGTCGGGATGGCGGGCGATAGTTGCCGACGAGTTCACGATGGAGAATGTACGCCGCGCAGTCACAGGCATCGGCCGCTATGTAGCGTCAAAAAACAACAATGGGGCAAAACTTCTGGTGGGCCGCGATCCGCGTTTCATGGGCGAAGCTTTCGTGGCTGAAGCCGCCACCGTTCTCTCGCGCAATGGCGTGAAGCCGCTGGTTATTCCCGAAGCTGCTCCTACTCCCGCGATCGCCTACTCGGTTATTACGCGCAAAACCGATGGCAGCATCAACTTCACCGCCTCGCACAATCCGCCTGAATACAACGGAATTAAGTACTCAACACCGGACGGCGCACCTGCGCTGCCGGAAGTGACTAAAGCCATCGAGCAGGAAATTTCCGGGGTAAATCCCGGATCCCCCAACGGCACGGGCGAGCAAAAAGTCGCGAACGAGCAAGTGGACGTTCGTCCCGCGTACTTGAAGCGTCTTGGCGAACTGGTCGATCTTCCCGCAATCAAGAAATCCGGCATCAAAGTGGTCTTCGATCCATTCTGGGGCGCGGCTCGCGGATATTCCGACGTTCTGCTGCGAGAAAACGGGATTTCCGTTGCGTCCGTGCACGACTATCGCGACGTGCTTTTCGGTGGCCATGCTCCCGAGCCAGAGGGCAAGCTGCTGGACGAATGCCGTGCCAAAATGAAACAGACCGACGCAGCGATCGGAATTTGCACCGATGGGGATGCCGACCGCTTCGGCATCGTCGATCAGGACGGAACGTTCATCCAACCCAACTACGTCATCGCGCTGCTGTTCGACTACCTTCTCGCAAGCCGCAGCTGGAAAACCGGCGTGGGAAAGTCTGTCGCAACCACAAATCTACTCAACGCCATCGCGGACAAGAACAAACTGGAGCTTTACGAGACGCCAGTCGGATTCAAGTACATCGGCGAATTGATCAAGCAGGACAAGATCACCATTGGGGGCGAAGAAAGCGCCGGACTGACGATCCGAGGACACGTTCCCGAAAAAGACGGAGTCATCGCCGGACTCCTCTGCTGCGAGATGGTGGCAACGCGCAAGAAATCGATTCGCGAACTTCTTCAGGAGCTATTTGCCAAAGTTGGTTCCTTTTATCCGGTTAGGGAGAACTTTCGCTTGACGTCGGAAGTGAAGGAGAAGTTCACTAAGAAGGTTGCGGCCGATCCTGCTGAATTTTCAGGACGTAAGGTCTCGCAGGTCGTCCGCACCGATGGACTGAAATTGATTTTTGGCGACGGCTCCTGGGTGGCGTACCGCATCTCTGGAACCGAGCCTGTGGTGCGTGTTTACACCGAAGCTCGATCCGAAAGCGACTCGGCAAAATTGAGCGAAGCTGCAAAACAGTGGGTCCTGCAATAGCGAATGGAAAAACTTAAACCGGTTCTCGAAGCAGCGTGGCAAAAGGCATATGACTGGCGGCGTAGAGGTGCAACCTTAGCCTTGTGTCTCGTCGCCATGTGGGTTGCGTATCACGTGATCTTCGGAGCCAACGGCATGCTGATCTATTCCCATAAACGTACCGAGCATCGCGCGCTCAATAAAGAGATACTCGAACTCAAGCAGGAAAATCAGCAGCTAAACCAACGAGTAGATGCTCTCAAGAATGACCCGCAAGCCATCGAGAAGGAAGCGCGTGAGCAACTGCGTTTAGCCCGACCGGGAGAAGTCATCTATACCTTGCCCCAACCTGCGCGTACTCCTGCCACCGTCACCGCACAGAAACACTGACCAAAATCCAGTCTCGCTGATATCATCGGGCTTCTTTCCTCTCAATCCTTGGTTGTTCCCGCAATCTTCGAGGCAAGTATGCGTCCAATATTGATCGCGTTTACCGCAGTAGTGTTCACAACCGGAGCATGGGGACGATCTGCAGATGCTCCCCAACAGCTTTCATCCGCCGACGTACAGGCCCTGCTCACGCGCATCGAAAGGCTGGAACAGCGTGTTGCGGAGCTGGAGGCGAAGCAATTCACGACTGCGGCTACCGCAGCTCCCCATCCGCCATCATCGAGTTCCGAATCGGCGCCGAGTGCAGCTGTTGCTCAGTCGCCGCAGCCCAAGCCTGCACCGGCGATCTCCACGGCGGAAGAGATGCAAGGCATGCACACCGTGCTGGCGCGCGCCGGAGAGGAATACCCGAATCTTAAGATTCGGGGCTTTGCCGATGTAGATTTTGGCGCGAACAGCGCACGCGGGATAAACAGCGGATTCCAACTCGGACAATTCGTGCTGCACTTCGCTTCTGCGCTCTCTCCAAAGGTGAGTTACTTCGCCGAGGTCAGCCTCAGTGCGACGCCCGGTGTCTACAACGTCGATCTGGAGCGAACCATTATTCGCTATGACTGGAACGATCTGGCAAAGTTCTCGTTCGGCCGCTATCACACGCCGGTGAACTACTGGAACACAGCGTTCCATCATGGAGCTTGGCTGCAGACCACCATCGCTCGCCCGGACATGATCGTCTTCGGCAGCCGCTTTATTCCGGTGCATTTCATCGGCGCACAGTCGGAAGGATCGATTCCATCGGGCCCGCTCGGCGCTGGTTACAATTTGGGAATTGGCAATGGGCGTTCTTTCAACGTCGCCCGTGCCGGGGACAGCGGAGATGTAAACAACAATCGTGCGTGGCTGGGCAATTTCTATTTGCGCCCGCCGGCGCTCCGGCATTTTCAGATAGGCGGATCGGTTTATCACGATGAGATCACGCTCCCGGGAGCTCCTCTTCTTTCCGATGGCCAAAACTTCCGCGAGTGGATCGCCTCCGGGCATCTAATCTGGACAGGTGAGACACCTGAGTTCTATGCCGAGTTCGCGAACGTGCATCATCGCAGCGAGCTCACGGGACGTACCTTCGATAATCAAGGTGGCTACGTACAAATCGCGTATCGTCTTCCGTTCGACGCGAGGAAGTGGAAACCGTATTATCGATATGACTATCTGCAGGTGCCCACGAACGAGCCCACGCTTCCTGACTTCGTGAACGTGCGAAAATCGACGTTCGGCATGCGTTACGACATTTCTGATTTTGCTGCATTCAAAGCTGAATATCGCAACGGCAGAGGCAATCCTTTGCCGCAGCGATCCAATGCCTTGGCATTGCAGACCGCATTTACTTTCTGAGGAGCCACATGATTCGGAGAACAAGACCATTCGAACTGCTCTTGCTGACGGTCGTGCTCCTCGGAGGCGTGCTGAGCGGGAATGCGCAATCGAAATCGAATGACGTCGCCGTTGTCGTAAATCCAGCGGCGCCGGTGAGTGACTTAACGTTAAGCCAGGCACGAAGAATCTTTCGCGGCGATCAGCAATATTGGAATGCCGACCTGCCTATCGTCCTTCTGGTGCGGAATCCACCCAGCCGTGAGCGCGACATTATCCTCAAGCAGCTCTACTCAATGACGGAAGCGGAATTCAAGCAGTACTGGATCGCTAAAATCTTTCGCGCCGAAGCCACCTCCGGTCCGAAAATCGTCTATTCAAACAGCATGGCCGCAGACCTGGTAAAGGTGATTCCCGGAGCGATCGCGTTCATGGCGGCAAGAGATGTGGACCCCGGGTTGAAGGTCGTAAAGATCGACGGCCATTTGCCGGGCGATCCACAGTATCCTCTGCGATAATCAGGCTCGCTCCCGGAACAGCTAACTGGCGACTGCAACCGCCGCAATTGTTGCTTCGGCTGGACGTCCTAAAAGAGCGATCTCCACGACGGTACAGTCGTCGTTGAGAGGGGTTTCGCCGCAGAACGCGGTTACTTTGGCGAAGACCGCTTCGAAGGCGTCATCGCTCGCCACTGCGGCCTCAAGCTTCTCGTCACCGAACATTTCATCTTCGGCGTTTGCCGCTTCGGTTACACCGTCGGTCACGAGAACGATCTTTTCTCCCGGCTCAAGTTCGATCGTTCGCGATTCGTATTCGATGAACTCGAGCAGTCCCACTGGAGCGTTGTTCGATTCGAGACGCTCGACGCGGTCTTTACGAATAATCACCGGAGACACATGCCCGCAGTTCACGTATTCAATTCGTCCGCTCTCTTCAATAGCAAGAATGCAGATGGTCGCGTATTTTCCTGCGACATCGCGCTGAGTGAAAAAACGATTCGCGCCGGCAACGATCTCGGCGAGGGGTACATGGGCCGCGAGTTCTGCTCTCATCATTCCTTGCAGCATTGAGGCCATGATTGCTGCCGACATGCCTTTGCCTGAGACGTCACAGATAATGACCGCGACGCCGTTTTCGATTGGCACTACATCATAAAAGTCGCCGCCGATCTGCGTGCAGGAAATATTCTTGGCGCGAATCGTCGCGAACGGCAGCTCTGGCATGCGCACTGCCATGAGCCCTTGCTGGATCGTCGCGGCCATAGCTAGCTCTCGTGCTTGACGTTCGCGAATTTCCTGATTGCGATGCTCAAGCTCAACGTTTGCTTCCGTCAACTGCTTGCGCGAGACGTCGAGCCTCTCAGCCATGATGTTGAAGGTTTGGGCGAACCGGCCTAACTCATCTTTGGTCTGGAGATCGATGCGGTGTTCCAGGTTCATATTACCGATGAGGTCGGCGCCGTTTTGCAACGCGGCAAAGCCGCGTACGATGGATCGCGAGATTACGAAGGCGACGACTACGGCCACCAAAACGAAGAGGCTGAATGTAATCGCGTTCAGCCGAGTGGTTAGCTTTCCCACGCGCGCGAACTCTGCTTCGTCATTCTGCACACGTTGCTTTTCCGCCGTTTGCATCTGCGGCAAGGTGGACATCAGCAGCTTGTAGCTGAGTGCGTCGGCCTTGGCGGCGTTAGCGATCGCCCAACTCTGTTCGGCACCGAGCTGGTCATAGAATGCCCGCCAGCTCTGAGCAACGAGAGCATAGGTCGTGTCCAATTCGTCGATCAGCGAACCTTCCCCCGCCACTCTCAATTTCTTGAACTGTGCGATCTCCGTCGTGACATCATTCAGCTTGGCATCGAACAGATCGCGCGCTGATGAATTCGGCGCACCCTGATCGCTTTCCGTCGCCAAATTGCTCAACAGTGCAACCTCTTTGTGCAGGTTGTCGATGTCCTGCTGAATGCGTCCAAGCGTTACTTGGCGATTCAACGAGCGGTCCAGGCGTTCCATGGTCAGAGTGCGCAGGTGCGCGCTCCACAGGTAAACGAGAATCGTCGCCGCAAAGAGCAGGATCAGACTGGCAAACGAAAGATTGAGGCGATGGCGAATGGTCATCGGTGCGCAGCGGCGTCCGGGTGCTTGGGAGGGAGCAGCGCTATTTTACTGCCAGTTGGGACGGCCGGGCAGACTTTATTGCCGCCGCAAACGGACTTCCTTCAACTAGCGACCGAACAGCGTTCATCTGCCAGCACGCGACCTCGCACGGGAACGTCTGTGAACGAGCAAGCCGGTGTTCCGAATCGAAGTTGAGTCTCCGCAGTAACCTTGAGGTAAAAATAGCGGCTGTCTCCAAAAAAGCAGCACAGCTGTTATGTTGAAGATGCGCGGAAGCGAATGGGATCCGGTGATCCTCCCGGTCTTCAAAACCGGCGCTCGACACCTTCGCGGTGCCGAGGGTGTGTTCGACTCGCACACGCTTCCGCCAGATTAACCGGAGGATGACCTTCTTAGAGACCACTTCATTTCCGGTAATCTGCTCAGCCGTTCAACTGCAAAATCGCGAAATCACGAAATCACGCAATCGCGAAATAACAGCAGGTCGTCGGACTTTATATACTCGATTACATGATGAAGCAGATTGCGCAGTGGGCGATCGACACCGCCACCAAGCGCGGCGCCACGTACTGCGACGCACGCGTCGTTAACGACCGCCAGCGGGCTCTCGCTACCAAGAACGGCAAGATCGGCCATGCCGCTGACTCCGAATCGCTGGGCATCGGCATTCGCGTGATCGTGAACAACGCGTGGGGATTTGCCTCGACTGATGATCTCTCGCGCGAGTCGGTGGAGCGGACTGCAGCCCGTGCGGTGGAAATTGCGCGCGCCTCATCGCGCGTGCAGCAACATCCGATTCGGCTCGCACCCGAGAAGCCGGTCACCGCCGACTGGACCAGCCCATACAAGATCGATCCATTCAGCACCTCGATTGAGCAGAACCTCGCGCTGCTCATGGCCTGCGACAAAGAGCTGCGTTCCGTTTCGGGAGTGACGCTGGCCGAAGCGCAGATGACGCTTCGCCGCTACGAGCAATGGTTCCATTCGAGCGAAGGCTCCGACATTCATCAGACGCGCTTCATCACTGGCGCCGGATATGACGCCTATGCCTTCGCGGGAACCGAGATTCAGAAGCGGTCCTATCCCAATTCTTTCGGCGGGCAATATCAGAACAAAGGGTACGAATTGATCGACGAGCTTCATCTGGTCGAGAACGCGCGCCGCATTGGTGAAGAAGCGGTGGCGCTGCACAAGGCCGATCAGTGTCCGGAAGGCAAGTTCACCATCATTCTTGGCTCCTCCCAACTTGGGCTGCAGATTCACGAGTCCGTCGGACATCCCATCGAACTCGACCGCGTGCTTGGAATGGAAGCTAATTTCGCCGGCACATCGTTTCTGACCATCGACAAGCTGCGCAATCTGCGCTATGGCAGCGATCTCGTCAACGTCGTCGCGGACGCCACCGAGCAACACGGTCCCGGATTGGGAACGTTTGCTTACGACGATGAAGGCGTTCCGGCACAATGCACGCCCATCATCACTCATGGCCAGTTCACCGGATATCTCTCCTCGCGGGAAACGGCACATACTATCGGCGAGAAGCGCTCCAACGCCACCATGCGTGCAGAAGGCTGGAACCGCATTCCGCTCATTCGCATGACGAACGTCAGCATCCTTCCCGGAACGAAGCCGCTCACGCTCGATCAGCTCATCTCCGACACCGATCACGGAATCTACATGGAGACCAATCGCTCCTGGTCCATCGACGACAAGCGCTACAACTTCCAATTCGGCTGCGAGATCGGCTGGGAGATTAAAAACGGAAAGCTCGGACGCATGCTCAAGAACACGTCCTATTCCGGCATCACCACAGAGTTCTGGAACTCGATGGATGCCATCTGCTCACGCGACCAATGGCAGCTCTGGGGCACGCCTAACTGCGGCAAAGGACAGCCCATGCAAACCATGGGCACCGGCCACGGCGCCGCTCCTGCGCGGTTTCGCAATGTCACCGTCGGCAGCGCGTATAAAGGGACGTAGAATCCGGAGATCAGTTCTGGTTCGGGAACGAGATTTGCAAGCTGACCCTGTTCGTGTAGACTCGCCCGCAGCTCGGTCTAATCTCCTCCGACTCGCACTCGTATGGTTGCCCAGGAACAAACCACCAAGAGAGCCCTCGATCTACTTATCGCTTCAGCCGCGATACTGCCGGCAATTCCCATAATGGTCATGGTTGCTCTCTGCATCTGGTCGAAGATGGGCCGCCCGATTCTGTTTTGTCAAAGACGTCCCGGCCTGAATGCAAAGCCGTTCACAATCCTGAAATTCCGAACCATGAAGGCCGGTGCGGAGTGCGATGCAGAGAGGATCACTCGCCTGGGGGCTCTCCTCCGTCGAACCAGTCTCGACGAATTGCCCGAACTATGGAACGTGATCCGCGGAGAAATGAGCCTTGTAGGACCGCGACCGCTCCTGATGGAGTATCTCAATCGCTACTCGCCAGAGCAGATGCGCCGTCACGAAGTACGGCCCGGAATTACTGGCTGGGCGCAGATCAACGGACGCAACGCCATTTCCTGGCAGAAGCGGCTTGGATTAGACCTGTGGTACGTCGACCATCGCAGCCTCTGGCTCGATGCCAAGATCCTTTTTGGAACTCTCTCTTATCTCTGGACGCGACGTGGCATCAGCCACGGCGAACATGCGACCATGCCGCAATTCCTGGGAACTGTTGGAGCTGAACAAGACACAAGCACCACCATCGCGGCAGCCGATTGACCGTTTTGACGTTCCCAAAATGGGAATTTGAAAGCGGCAACACAATCTCTAGTGCGCACGAGATTATTCGCTGACGGCAGCGCCAGCAATCGCCGCGGCGGACTCATCAGGAATTTGGCCCTTGCCAGAGCCCTGGAGCAGCCGGTGATGGATGCAGTAGAGAGCCAGCTCAAGCCGGTCGGAGACTCCCAGCTTGTCATACACCTTGCGCAGATAGTTCTTCACTACCTGCTCGGTCGTGCCGATTTCGTTGGCGATTTCCTTATTCCGCATTCCCTGCGTGACGCAGGAGATGATGAGCAGTTCTTTATCCGAAAGTTTCGTTTTGGGACGCGGCGATGTAAGCTGCGCGGCCTGCGCGCGATAGGCTTCGATCACCCAGTTGACGCTCTGATTGTCGATCCAGGTTTCGCCGGCAAAGACTTTGCGGACGCACTTCACCAGCATCTCCGGAGCGATGTTGCGAGGCAGAAGTCCGCGCACTCCGCGGCGGAAGTATTCGACGGTTGTGTCCTCATCGTTCTCCGGCGAGAGCACAATCACCTTCAAATGCGGTGAGCGCTTCAGAACTTCGCCGATGGCTTCCGGCGAATTGGGAGATATGGATGCTTCAAACAGAAGAACGTCGGCAGGAAATTTGGAGACGGCTGCCAGAACCTGGCCAAGATTTTCCGCCTGAGAAACGACTCGAATGTCGTCCTCGAGAGCAAAGATCTTCTTCGTGCCGACGCGATAAATCGCCTGGGTATCGGCGAGGATGACGCGAATCGTCGGCAGGCCGATCGAGCTCTTGTCAGCGCCATTGACGGCGACGGATTCCTCTTCGCGCTGAGGTGCTGAATTGTCTGGCGATTTGGAACCGCCGCTGCTACTCATGATTTCTATCTACTGGGAGCGATCAAAATGGTATTCGTCGATCACTGCTGCGACTGCCGTTCGATCGCCGTGTTTGGAGCAGCGTACCACACGTCCAGTGCATTTCACTACCACATCGGTAGCGGTGCCAAGAACACTGCACGGCATAGAAATGCTGAAGTCGATGATCGAGCCGATCTCGAGCGCCGCATCCATGTAGAACAACACGCCGCCCGCCGAAATGTCCTCGGTCTGGCCGGGCACGCCGCCGGGTTCAGCTTGAACTTCAACCGGAAGCTTCAGAGGAAACCGAACTGAACTTCTTAATTCGTCCACGGTGGATCCTTGGGGGATGGAGTTGGCTGGAGTTATATCTGCTGTCATCGGCTGATTAAAGTTACTAAAGTACATCCCTGCCTGCGCGAAAGGACACAGAGGACATGTACTTCCGGGTGTTACCCTCCGTCGAACTCCCTCCTCTTCAGAATTTCGTTATCTCCGTGAAATTGAAGTTGTTCACCTTCATCGGCGGCACCACCATGTCGAACGACTCCTCGCCGCTGGCCCGCACCGAGGTCCCCAAAGCTGCAACATTTTGCAACATGTCCACCAGGCTTTGATTGAAGCGGAAATTCCGCACCCCGCTGACCAGTTTCCCATTCTCGATGAGGAACGTGCCGTCGCGGGTCATGCCGGTGAGGATCTTCTCGTAAGGATCGACCTCGCGGATATACCACAGACGTGTAACGAGAATCCCGCGCTCGGTGGACGCGACCATCTGGTCGACAGTCTGCGCATCTTTCTTCCCTCCCTCGTTTCCACCTTCGACAACGATGTTCATCGGCGCGTCGCCAATCTCGTTGGGCAGCGGAAAGCCGTGGCCGGTAGGAGCGATCTTCCCTAATTGGGAAGCCAGTTCCGATTTCTGCATCTTCTGAGCCGTTGCGCGGGAATAAACCAGGTTCTTGACAATTCCCTTCTCTACCAGCGTCACGCGCCGGCGCGGAACGCCTTCGCCGTCAAACGCCGCTCCCGATTGCAGCGGATGGTAGACATCGTCGTGAATCGTGATGTTCTCTCCAAACAACTTCTTCCCAATCCGGTTATTCAGAAATGATCTTTGCTCGAGCAGCGCAGTGCCGCCGAAGTCAAAGAACATGAAGCCAAGCAGATCGAGGACGGCCGCCGGCTCAAGTACGACCGTGTACTTCCCTGCCTGCACTTCGCGAGGATGAGCCGAACGCGAAGCCTTCTCCGCCGCAATCTCCGCCAGGCGCTTCGGATTCAGATTGGCAACATTCGGCGAGTTCGCCTTTTGCCATCCCGAGGAGTCGGGAGCGAGCATGGTGATGGAAACTTCCGAACTCGTCTGCCGATGCATATGCATCACGCCGCGTGAATTCACCAGCGCTTCCAGATGCTCGGAAGTCGAGTAGATGCCGGCGGTCGTCTGATTATGCTGCTTGGCGACGGCCACGATCTGCTCCACAGCGGCAGCCCGATCCTCCGGCTTGATCGCCGCCGTCTGCGCAAAATGGCGCTGCACCGAGCTCGCCTGCTTGGCTTCATCGGGCGTAGCGAGCGGAAGCAGATCGGCATCGGACTCCTGCACGCGCGCAATCTGCTCGGCAGACTGCACCGCACGCTTCAGACTCTCATCGTCGAGCTTGTTAGTGCTGGCCCGCGCCGTCCTATGATCGAGCGCAACGCGAATAGAGACGACGTATCCTTCCTCCGCAACGTTTTGATGAATGGTGTTGTTGGCGAAGCGAGTAAGCGCGCTGCTGCCTCCGCCAATGATGGCTTCCACCCCGTCAGCCGAGGAGAATTTCTGAATGCGCGAGAAGATGTCCTGAATGCGTTCTTCGGAGAGCATGACTGTCTATAGTATTCGACGCCTTCGGCTGCTTTTCGATTGCTCGGCGCTTGGGAGCAGACTCTTCGATTTTTTGAAATCAAAATCTCACGAAATTTGTCACTGGATGGCCAATCAGATTGGCGAAAGCTTTGAACATCTCACAAGCTATCAATGATTTGCGAGCAAGCAGAAACCTGGTTCTCGGCGCATTCCAACCGTGGGGTTAACCCCGAATTTTCCACGGCGTTAACCCCAGCATCTCGTGGGGTTAACCCCACAGCCGAAGCATCAAAGCCATTGGCAGGCTGATCCAAAAGTTGCGAAATCTCATCCGATCCCATCCAATCCCATCCGATCTCATCAGACATCCCATCGCGACGGACGAGATATCTCATCGCCAAGCGTGAAATATCCGATGCCTGATCTCATGCGAATCTCATCGGATCTCGTGAGATCCATGGATCCAGCTGTCCGACAGTGATGCCCCCGACGGGACCCGCAGCCACCAACCTCGCCTTGAGAGAAACCATGAACATACTCCCTGTGCCGCGATCCATTCTGACCTCTACCTCTGTGCTATGACGAAATCGGGCGAAAGTCAAGCGAAATCTTGTGGACTTGTCATACCACAATAGAAATGTCCCCGTCCTTGCCACAATAGAAATGTCCCCTTGGTTGTAGGTTCAAACAGATGCATTGGAAGATCTGTTGGTAGATGAAAACATGCATTTGTTGAACTTGCGATTGCAGCGTCGCCCCGAAGTCCGCGTACCGCTCCCGCACTCGCTTCATCACCTGTTCACGAAACTCCACTTTGCAGGCTCGGTTCGATCCTCGCCCACAGTTGCCGTGCTGTGAGCCTTCTGCCCCGCGGCTCTGAAACATCTTCCAGATCCGCTTGGCCTGCCGATAGCTCACCTCCATCAGCTCCCTGGCTTCCGCCAGCTTCAGTTCTCCGCTCTTGACTCGTCCCAGCACCTCTACCCGGTTCAACTCTTTCCCGCTCAATCCGGTTCGCCCCAATCTGCCTCCTCCTCACTCCCGGAGGCACTCTAAAAGGGGACATTTCTATCGAGGTTTCAAGGGGACATTTTTAATGTGGTTCAACAGCGAAATAAACTTCGAGCAAGGTGCCGCGTTGCGGAGCTTTCGTGCAACACCGGCTGACCTGTTGGTTTCCAAGAGGAAAGTGTGGTATTGTGGACGCGTCCTGTAGCGTACCTACATGAGTGCGAGATGAAAGACCGAATCGAAGTGCAGCAGGGCACCGTAGCTCTCATGGTGCTGAAGACGCTCGACGTAATGGGCTCGTTACACGGGTATGGCATCGCGCGGCGAATTGAGCAGATCAGCGGCGACTTGCTGGCGGTAAATCAGGGGACCCTGTATCCGGTATTGCTGAAGCTGGAGCAGGAAGGCGCGATCGCTTCCGACTGGGGCGTCTCGGAGAACAATCGCAAGGCGCGCTATTACCGACTCACGCGCGCCGGACGAAAGCGGCTTGAAGCGGAGACTCGAGACTGGCAGCAAACCGCGGACATCATCGCGCGGTTCTTCGCAGTCAAAGCGGAGGATCTGAAATGAATGCTCTTAGGCAGATGTTTGTCCGCTTCGCCAACCTTGTCCTGCGGCGCCGGAATGACGAGCGGCTTCGCTCCGAGATTGAAGAACATATCTTCCTGCAGACTGAAGAAAACATCCGCTGCGGCATGTCGCGCGTCGAAGCTCGCCGCCAGGCGCTCCTCAAATTCGGAGCGGTCGAAGCGATCACGGAAACTTACCGCGATCAGCAAAGCATTGCCTTTGTCGAAAGCCTATTGCAGGACGTTCGCTATAGCTTTCGCTTCTTGAAGAAAAACGTTTGGTTCACGGCGGCAGCAGTCGTGACGCTGGCACTCGGCATCGGCGCAAACACTGCAATCTTCAGTGCTATTTATGCGATTTTGCTGGCGCCGCTGGAGTATCCCAATTCCGACCGCCTCGTTGTCATTTTTGCCAAGGACCCAACTAACCAGGAATTGCCGCTCTCACTCCCGGAAGTAGATGCCATCGCTGCCCGATCAACCGCGATGGAAGGCATTGGCACGTTTGAGAATCAAGTATTTTGGCTGGAAGGAAGCGGCTCGGTCCGGGCTGGCCGAGTTAGCGGAAACTTCTTTTCCATTCTGGGAATTAAGCCGGAGGCGGGCCGTTGGATTTTGTCCACGGACGCACAGCAAGGTCGAGACCATGTTGTCGTGCTCAACCATCAGGCATGGGAAAAACTATTCGGCGGTGATCCCGATATCGTCGGAAAGAGCATCGTTCTACGAAACGGTGGTGACGCTCTCGAATACGAAGTGATTGGAATCATGCCCGCAAAGTTCGCATCCTCGAGCGGATACCTGGGCCCAAGTCTTTACTTTCCTATGGTGCCCACTGCTTCCGAGAAGCTGGCCTTCGGGTGGCGCGGAAAATTCGCGATCGCGCGCCTCAAACCCGGGGTAACTCTGAATGAAACGCGAACGGAATTGCAGGTGATTGCGTCCGCACTATCGCAGGAGTATCCCAAGACTTACCGCAACGCGACGCTATATCCCAAGTTGCTTCAAGACGATCTGGTCGATCGCGGCAGGAAGCCGCTGCTAGTACTGGCCGGCGCAGTTACCTTTCTGTTGCTAATCGCCTGCCTGAACGTCAGCAATCTCGTGCTTTATCGCGGCTGGTCGCGGCGACGCGAAGTCGCTCTCCGGCTGGCGCTTGGCGCCTCGCGCTGGCGCGTTGTTCGGCAACTCGTGGTCGAAACAGTCTTGCTGTCGTTGATTGGCGGCGCACTTGGCGTACTGCTCGCACGCTCAGGAGTGGAAACATTGCGTGTGATCGCTCCCAGCGGCACCCCGCGCATCGAGCAGTTGCACTTCCACCCAATTATGTTGTGGTACGCACTCGGCGTGTCGCTCTTCTTCGGCATTTTCTTCGGAACTGTCGCCGCCTGGCAGGTTTCGGGTGTGAATATTGAGAGCGGATTGAAGCAAAGCGGCACAATCAGTCCGTCAGCGCTCGAATCGCGTCGCCCGCACCGGCTGCGCTCGGCATTGATTGTCGCCGAGATCGCCTGCGCTATGGTCCTGCTAGCCGGCTCGGCGCTGCTCATACGAAGTTTCATCAAGCTGACAAATGTCGATATCGGTTTTCACGCCGATCACCTCCTTACCATCAACGTGAGCACGCAACCTGGAAGGTGCGGCAAGGACCGGCCTTGTTTACCTTTCTTCGATGAGGTGTTGCAGCGTGCGCTTGCCGTGCCCGGCGTGAAGAATGCGGCGCTGATGCCATCGTTTCCGTTGGAGACGGGATCAAAGATGATGTTCTGGCTGTGGGCGGTTGAAGGTCGGGGAAAGAATGACGGCACCTGGAAGTCCATACAGTACACGGAGATTTCGCCGGGATATTTCGATACTCTCGAAATTCCCGTGGTACACGGCCGCGCCTTTACTGCCGCCGATCACGCCGGGATGCCTGCGGTCGCAATCGTCAATAAATCCTTCGCGCGGCAATATTTTGGAGGCGCCGCCGTCGGCAAGCACCTGGCACTCGGCGCCGACAAGCAGAGCAAGCCCGAGTGGATTGAAATCGTCGGACAGGTCGGCGATGCCCGCGACATCATTCCCTGGGAAGCACCCGACGCGGCGTTTTATCTCCCACTCGCGCAAACCAAACACAGCCTCATCTCGACAGGACTGTTTGTTCGCACCGCCCTCGAACCAAAGCTGGTTGCGGCAGCCATCCGGGAGCAGGTAGCGAGCGTAGATAAGACCGCTATCGTCAGCGAGCCACAAACCTTGCGTGATCAGTTGTGGCGCGACATGGCCGAACCGCGCTTCCGCACGGCGCTGATGTCTTCGTTCGGATTGCTCGGCCTGTTGCTCGCCGCGGTAGGCATTTATGGCGTGATCGCCTACGCCGTCACGCAGCGCACGCATGAGCTTGGCGTTCGCATGGCGCTTGGGGCACGCGCTTCCGATATCGCGCTGATGGTCTTACGCGAAGGTTTGCTGCTTGCACTGGTCGGAGTGCTAATTGGGCTGGGCGCCGCAATGGTCTTGAGCCGTTACATGCAAACGCTGTTGTTTGAAATCAAACCGCTTGATCCGCTGACATTTGGATTATGCACTTTGATTCTTATTGGGATAGCGTTGCTCGCCAGCTTCGTGCCTGCACGCCGCGCCAGCCGCCTGGATCCGATGGTGGTGCTGCGCTACGAGTAAGACGGTGGCGGGAAACTTTGTGGTGCCGGGGTGCCCCACCGGGTGCCCCACCCTTTCCCATATTGATATGCTGTTCTGGATGTCTAGGACTCGGGTGCCCCACTCTCGCGTGCCGTTCGCGAGGGTGGGCTGCGATGAGGGTGGCAGGTCTATAATTTGGCGCCATGCCTGCGCGTCTAAAGCGCATTTACGGTCATGGTGACCTTCATTTCGTTACCTGCAGTTGCTACAAACGGGAGCCGCTTCTGGGAAGCCGGCGTTGTCGCGATGTCTTCCTTCGCATCTTCGAGCAGGTTCGGCGCAAGTATCGGTTTGAGGTTGTCGGCTATGTGGTCATGCCCGAGCACTTCCACGTTTTGATCGGTGAGCCTGAAATCGGGACGGCTTCTACTGTGCTGCAGGTCTTAAAGCAAAGGGTCGGTCACCGTCTGCTGCCGCCTCGACGAAAGAGCCAGAATCAACTCGGCTTGTGGAGAGAAAATGGAAAGCAGAAGAAGCGTCATTTCTTTCAGCCTCGCTTTTATGACTTCAACGTCTACACTCGCAGAAAGATCATCGAGAAGCTGCGCTATATGCACAGAAATCCAGTTAAGAGGGGACTGGTACCATCGCCAGAATTATGGGCCTGGAGCAGTTTCCGAGCCTACTATTTTGGCGAGAAGAGCGTGGTCTGGATCGAGGGACTAAACCCAAACCCTAGACTGCGCATGGTGAAACCGACTACCGTGGGAGGCGATTGACCTTATACCCCACCCTCGCGAACGGCACGCGAGAGTGGGGCACCCGATGCGTGGAAGGTGAACAGGATGTATCAGGATGGGAAAAGGATTGGGCACCCGGCGGCGGACACGGGCCTTTACTCAATGTGCCAGCGGTAGACGGGTCAAGTGCGGGAGGCGGTATCGGCTCCGTTCCGGGTTCGGGATTCGATCCATGTCCTCATGGCGATTGCGGCCCCGGCACTGGACATCCTGGATCTCCACCCGTCTTAGTTCCGCGGGGCGGTCAGTAAACAGGAATTGCAGTCCTATGGCGAACGAAATACAGCGCATAAGCCACAGTTGCGAGGGATACACCGTGAGCATGAAAAAATGGATCATTCCGCTTGCCTTATTAGGTTTTTTCGGTGCAGGGTTGTTTTACTCCCCCTATTTGGGACTAGATGCTGGGTCCAGAATAGCCTGCCCTTTGTGCCCACATATAACTGTGGTCAATGGGAGCAGGCTTGCTAGGTACCTGAACACAGTTCTGGTGTTTGGGAGTTTAAATTCTATTCTGCTTATAGCTGCTGTCTTTTTAGTGCTGAAGATAAGTCGCGCCCTGAGCGCATGGCGACGGCCGGGTAGAGCAGTCTAATGTGTTTTGGGAAACCGGGGACAGAAAACTGGGACGATACCGGTTGCGATTCGTCGTACTATTGCTGGCTAATGTTCTTCGCAAATTCGTTTTTCCAAGGATATGGTGGATCCTCGACTGGCGGAGCGCAAAAATCAGAAGCTCCTCCCGTCGTTAGGAATTTTTCTCGCTCTTTCCGGTGTACCCAATCGACCCAGGGCGTTATTTCGAAGCTTGAATCGAATTTTGGGCAACTCGCGAATTTCTCGGGAACGGCTCAATTGCCCACTAACATCGACACCTTTGGCGGAGCCGACACTGTGGTTCCTGAAAATGTGACTTTTCTTCAGCATGGGCCGTTGAGTGTGGGTCAAGTGATACCGATCGACGGACCATTCGGTTTCGCTCTTCCGCTTAACTCTTCGGCCGTGTCCGTGTCCAGTGTCTCCAGCACAAGCTTTTCGTTTACTACAATTAAGGGAGCTCACCCATTCGATCACGGAACAGTGACATTCAGTGCTGCTGACACATCAAACGGAGTGAGCTTCAATGTATCTGTTCAGGCAAGGTTCTCATCGGCGTTCTCGAAGCTATTCTTCAAGATGGGTGGTGCTCAACTGGAATCTTCCATCTGGAACAATCTGCTGAACAATGTCCAGAACACTATATGCAAACAGTGATTAAGATGAACACCTGCCTAAGCTATATCTTGCGTATGGTCGTTTTGCTGGATTTCATTTTGACGGCAACGCTTCCCGTAAACCGTCATGCTCAAATACCAGCGGTTTGTTTGAATTTCATTGGGTTTTCTCTGATCACAGTTCCCTTCCTACTGTTGGCGATTCTTCTGACGAAATCTTCAGAGCATCGCAGAAAGAGCAAGTTTATCGACGTATTGTTCGCTTGTGCTGGCGGCGGTCTCTTCGCGTTCTTAGCTACGAGCTCGCTGCCCGTAATTTAATGAGTTGTTCAAACAGCGACGAGCACGACTCGGAGTCGAATACCGAGCACACGCAATTCCGCCAGTTGAGCACAACGGAAGGCCGCTGGCTCTCGCCCGATCCCTATATGGGAAGCATGGATCTCGCCAATCCCCAGTCCCTCAACCGCTATGCGTATGTGAACAACAATCCCCTGCGCTTTGTGGATCCATTCGGTCTTGATTCGAGTGAATGTCACGCGAGCGGTGACGGAGCTGATCAAGAATGCAACGTCGTTGGCGACGACGGTGGATGGGCTCCAATTTTCGGAGGGGGTTGCTGTGGAGGCGATGGCGGTCCACTACCCCTCCGGGACGGACCATTCGGCGGAGATGACGGCGGAGGCAGTGGCGGCCCGGGCGGACAAATCATCCAGATTCCACTTAAGCCACTTATAAAACCCTCCTGCCAACAGCTTGCTGCAGGTCAGACTGCTGCCACGGATTTCAAAACTTGGCTTGCGGCTTACACAAATGCAAGTCTGATGTTGGATCAGTGGCTAAGCGGGACTGGACCAGTGAACAGAGACTTTGGCCCAAATACTCCAGAATCACAGATGATGATGAGCGCGTATGGACTCGCAGGACATGTCAGTGAATATCTTGCGGGCGGTCGCTCATCAGGCAACCAAGACTTCGGCCTCCACGGACTCGTCTCCTCTGGACTAAACCCGACCACTCAGTTTGTTGGTTCTCATCAGTGGAGCATGTCCCAACTGGGTGGAAATCTCAACATAACAATCACAAACTCGACGACAGCGTGGTCGTTTTTTTATCACCTTCCAGGATTGAACCCAAATCCTCCAAACCGCTTTGATTCCGTATTGAATCCGGGCTGGCATGCGATGGGTAGAGTCAATCAAACTTTCCATATACAGGTGCCGTGCTCATGAAAAAGATTAACGTTTTGCTGGCTGTCGTGTTCTTTTCGTGCGGGATGTTCCTAGCCAGCTGCAGTTCGCAGGTGAGCACGAATCCAGCAGACTATGTTGGTGAATATGTTTATCGGCCAGATTTCTCTGATCCTGGCAAATTTGCCAGCTTTATTATTCTCGAAAAGGATCACACTGCTATTGAGATACGTTTTATCAAAGCCACCGGGGAAGTTGTCCAGAGTCAACGAAAGTGGGATTTGTATCACTCATCTGATACAAAAGAAGAGCATCTCGGCATCGGTGACTTCAGTCACTCAATTGAAGGCTCAATGCCACACGTGAAGCTTGGCATCAATGATGACCTCGGCCAGTACTACGAAAAAGTGCGGTGAGGTCTCGAGCACACGCAATTCCGCCAGCTAAGCAGCGCGCAAGGCCGCTGGCTCTCGCCCGATCCCTACATGGGAAGCATGGACCTCACCAATCCCCAATCTTTTAATCGCTACGTGTACGTGCTGAATAATCCGCTCAGTTTTGTCGATCTTGATGGACGAGACTGTTACATTCCGAGTGAAGGAGGGGTCATCGAACACGACACAGATTACGCCGGTCCAATGGAGGATCCCGTTCAAAAGTGCGCGGATCTAGAAGGGTATTACATCGACGATTACGGTGCCGCCAATGTGAACGACACCGCCGATCCTGTGCCTCTAGAGGCGGGTGCTACTCCGACAGTGTTCGTGCCGTTTGTGGGAGAACAGCCTGTCTTTGATCCGATCCTCTTGTTATTAAATGGCGGTATCACTCCGAGCGGCAGTGGATATTTTGTCTCTGCAGTTCCATCTTCCATTCCTTTGGAAGCTTCGAACCCGAATCCGTCCGCTCCGCAAAACCCATGCAGTTCTATTGCGAAGGATGCAATTCTCAAGTTTCTTTCCAGTTACGCTCCCCCGTTGGATGCGGGACAAGTAGGTTCCGATGTGGTAGGTGCCTACGCTGGAACACAGAAGCTATTCAACGCTCTCACGACAGCAACTCGCAAGGTGGGCGCTAAAACGTATCAGAAATTAGCCGGCAAGGCTTTGAACTTCTCCGCGGGGGTTGCAGTAACATTGAACGCAGCGTATCAGCTCGGGGCGGCTCAGGTTGATGCCGCACGGGATGGAAGGGTATGCGATAGTTTCCTGCCGATGGGGCCATCGGTCTTTTAGTATTTGATAATGAGGAACCCTTTAACGATCTTCAGTGTAGTGGCATGGACTCTCATTCTCTTCGGGTTTGTGCTCCGAATTTTCCGCGCGCATCTGAAGAAGAGATCGTTTCTTCTACTGCTGACCACCGCATTTGCTCTGCACGTTCTTCTAGCGTTGGGGGTAGTAAAAATGTTCGGTAGGGTGCCCCCGTTTTTTCCGATAGTGTTCTGTCTCGCTGAATTCTTGCTGATTGTCATTTTCTTCGAAAAGAAAGGATTTCAAGCAGCCCGAAAACAAAATTTGGCCAAACAATAAAACAATTCTGACTGGATGGTGTGGCTAGCTAGAAATGGCGTGAATGTGAGTGGATGGACACATTTAGGACCAGTTTATGGACAGGCACTCAGCCGGGGGCCCATCCCAGTTCCCAGTTTGATACACCGTCTTCGACCTCGACATGCGCGGGTTCTATAAAAGGCGATGTCAAGAGCAAACACTTGTCCTGATCAGATGGGAACACCGTGCTCTGGCATCGAGCCCTGGTGGGGATCTGCCTGCTGTCGGTTCGAGCCTGGGTTGAGACTTCGAGATTCCCGTCTTGGTACTGTATCGATAACTGCGTCAGATCCTGAGGCTACACAAGCCGTATGGGTTGTGTGCTTGGCACTTTCCTGGTTCGCCGCGCCAGCCGCCCTGGATCCGATGGTGGTGTGCGATAGGAGTAGCTGATTCCGAGCTTTTGTCCTGCATTGTTATCGGCCGGCTATTCTGCCTGTGTCCGATTTTGCCTAAAATCAAGGGGTTATCGAGCAACCTTAAATCCAAAATAAGGTAAGGCACCGCTTCCCAATTTGGGGCGTCAGCGTATATGCTTTTCGGACATGGTTCAGAGTAGAAGCTGGCTGCGGTTGATGGCCGGCTTGGCCTTCCTCGTTTTTGTGGCATCCACATGCGCTTCGGCTCAAAGAGGCGCGCTCACTGCGCCGGAATCGATTGACGAACTCACGCAGCAATCGACACTGATTGTTCACGGCTACGTCACGTCGGCGAAAGTGGAACCGCATCCGCAGTTCCATAATCTGATGACCGTTCTGGTCACCTTGAATGTCGAAGACACGCTCAAAGGATCTCCGCAAAAGAGCCTGCAATTCCGGCAGTACATCTGGGATATACGCGACCAGCTTGACGCCGCGAAGTATGCCAAGAATCAGGAATTGCTTCTCATGCTTGGACCCACATCGCCGTACGGACTTCGAAGTCCCGTAGGACTCGATCAAGGTCGCTTTCGCATTACGCACGACAGCAAAGGACAGGCTTTCGCGGTGAACGGTCGCGGGAACCTGGAGTTGTTTCGGGCTACGGAGCAGCGCGCCGGCGAACGCGGGATCAAACTGTCAACCCGGGTAACGACTCTGGCGAGGCGCGCAAATGCAGGGCCCATTCCTCTTGCCGATCTCAAGGATGCAATCCGCTCGTTTTCAAAGGTGAAGTGATGCAAAGCCGAGTGGCTGCTGTCGTACTTGTTCTACTGATGAGTCCCATTCTGGGATTTGCCGGCGGGCCTCTTGTCGTGGGTGGTCCGAACTTTGGCATTCCGGGTCAACCGTTCACGTGGGATCCGGCGAAGATGCCGATTCAATATCGCGTCGATCCCGGTCCCATGGCTGTGAATCCCAGCGGGACAACCGTCATCGACAATGCCACGGGATTGCAGCGCGTGCAGAGCATGTTCGGAGTCTGGCAGTCGGTCTCGACCGCAGCGATCTCGTATTCCAATGTGGGAACGATCCTCCCGGTCGGCAGTTATGTGCAGGGTGCAGATCTAAACACTTTGACCCAGTACAACGACGTAGTCGGCTCGTGCCAAAAAGGGATACAGAACCCGGTGGTCTTTGATGCAGACGGGCAGCTCATGTCGAATCTCGGGCTTTCTGCAAGCGTGATCGGATTCGCCAGCCCTTGCGCGCTCGATCCCAGTTCGGGACATATCGTCGGCGCTCTCCTGGTAATGAACGGCAAGTTTCAGAATGGCGTAAATACCTCCTCCGATCGCGAGTTGAGCGCAAATGGATTCGATGAGGCGATCACCCACGAGATTGGACACTTTTCCGGGCTCGACCATTCGCAAATGAACGTAGATCTGTTGACGAATCCTTCCTCTCCTTGTGACGTCGATAAACTTGCCGGCCTTCCTCTGATGTTCCCGATAGAACTCTGCCAGGCGCGCAAAGACGCTGGCCTGCCGGTGCTTTCACCTGACGATGTCTCGGTCATTTCGAGTCTCTATCCAAATCAGAGCTTCGTCAGTAATTACGGCACGATTACTGGAACTATCTATTTCAGCGATGGCGTATCGCAGGCGCAAGGAATCAACGTAATTGCGCGTGCCATTGACGATCCTGCTACCGGGCAGGATGAGTCGCGCCGCATCGCAGTGTCTGCCGTCTCCGGATATCTGTTCACCGGAAATCCCGGGCAGAGCATTACCGCGAACATGCCCGATTCCCAGGAGAACAATACCGGCGGGGATAAGACCGGTTCTCGAGATCCAAAATTCATCGGGTTCTACAAAATTGCAGTGCCTCCTGGGATTTATACCGTCGAAGTCGAGGGGATAAATTCCCAGTTCGTGAGCGGATCAAGTGTGGGACCGCTTGATCCTCCAGTCGCTTTGCCCGGCGGCGTACCCAAGTTCTGGAACAAGAACAGTTCGGCATTCGATTTCCCTCAACAGCGCGACACCATCCAAGTGAATCCCGGAGACCAGATTCAGGGAATCGACATCATCCTGAACAGTACGCCGCCGCAGTTCGATCAATATGAAGACTCTGGAGCTCTCTTCGGGGTTCCAGCTCCGTCGTCTGACGCCGAGTGTGAAGAGAGGCGCGCGTGAGGTCCCTTCGGCTCGGCATTATTTGTTTTTGCGCTGCTGTGGCGCTCAGCGCCTGCGGTGGAGGCGGAGGAAACAATAATGGGGGAGGCGGCTCTCCACCACCACCACCGCCTCCAGCCCTGACGATTACCACTGCTTCGATACTTTCCGGGACGCTGCAAGGGCACGCCTACTCGACCACGCTGAGCGCGAGCAACGGACAGGGAGCGCTTCATTGGTCAATTGCACCGGTCTCCTCGACGGCATTGTTTGTAACTGGTCTGACGATGGACGCCAATACGGGAACGCTTTCCGGTACGGCGAACTTTGGCGGAACAGCGGGATTCATCGCTACGGTCACGGACTCCGCCTCAACTCCACAGTTAGCGACGAAGAGCTTCACGGTAACGGCTTATCAACCCTTGACCTCAGCCCAGAGCCAAGCGGCTACCGTTACAGAGTTTCAGACGTTCCTGAATGTACATGCAGGCATTCAAGGAGGCTTTCCGCCTGTCGCATACAGCGTCAGCTCGGGCACCATGCCGCCGGGATTGAAATTCGACAGCACCGGACAACTTGTCGGGAGCGCATATCAGACTGGGACTTTTCAGTTCACGCTAGCAGCGCAGGATTCCTTCTCACCGCCGGAAAGCGCTTCTCAGCCGTTCACAATCACAGTGACATCTGCGACCTTGACGCTGCAGAATTCACTGCCGTCGCGGATCGCTGTAAATCGGCCCTTCAGTGGACGACTAGTTGCGTTAGGGGGCACTCCTCCTTATTCGTTCGCGCTTGCGAACGGGAACAGCTTGCCTTTTGGGCTTTCACTGAATCCAAACACCGGGGTTGTCAGCGGCACTCCGACAATCGCGGGAGATTATCCGTTTGGACTTATTGTGACTGACAGCAGTTCGCCGATGCACACGGCGAATCAGCAGTTCAACATCGACGTTGAGGCCGCTCTTGGACGAAATGATAGTCCTGCAACGGCCACACCAATGGACAACGGGTCGATTCAGGCCTCGATCAGCCCCTACATCGATCCGCCAAATGGAGCACCAACGGCGGGCGACAATGACTACTACAAACTGGTATCACTCGGCGGTTCTGTGGTGCACGTGGAGACAGTTGCCAAGAGAAGCAATCCCAATAACCCACTAGATACAGTGATTGAAATCGTCGATGCCAATAGCGCCCGGCTTACCTTATGTCGGCAACCGGGAGACACGAGCACGACCTTCGCTTCCAGCTGCATCAACGACGATATCAGCGCCAGCCCACACGTTCAGGACTCTGCGCTAGATTTTCAAGTACCAGGTCAGCCCAACATAGCGAACACGTTCTACGTGCATGTCTTTGATTGGCGTGGTGACGCCCGGCCTGATATGACGTACTCGTTGGAGGTTTCGGGAGTAGTCGATCCGCTCACAGTTCAGCCACAGACTCTCCCCCCGGCAGAACGCGGCGTGGCGTACGGGGCTACGGTGTTTGCAGCGAACGCCAAAGGAGCTGTTTCATGGTCACTGCTTTCTGGAAGCTTGCCGCCCGGGCTCTCGCTCGATACCAATGAAAACATCATTGGGACCCCCACCACGACAGGTACATACAAGTTCACTTTGCAGGCAACGGATTCATCGAATCCCCCGCAGACGGCAACTGGACAAGAGACGCTCGTGGTCGTTGATCCATTTCAGATAAATTTGCCTGCTTCTCCTGCGGCACTGCCGTCGGCTTGTTTAAGTCAGCCGTACAGTTTCCAGATACCGACGACAGGAGGCGCAGCACCGTTGTCGTGGTTTTTCTTTGCGGACTCAGGCATTAACTGGCCGGGTTTTGCTTTCGAACCCCATTCCGGATCGTTCAGTGGAGTGCCGACTCAAGCGGGTTCATTCAGCGGATCAGTACAGGTTCTCGACGCAGCGCACGCCTCGGATTCGCGGCAGATCACGTTGACTGTTTCGACCTGCCCGTGATTCGCTTCGCTAGCTGCCAGCCTTCTCGGCGCCTTCGCCTTTCTGCTGAGCTACGTTTACCGGCTGGCCATCCTCGAGCGAATCCGCGGGATTGACGATGATGCGGTCGGTAGGCTCGAGGCCGTTTACGACTTCAACGGCAGTGCCATAGTCGCGGCCGATGGTGATCTCCTTGAGATGAACTTTGTTGTCTGAGCCGACCACCGCAGCGCGTGGCCCTTCGGCGCGGAACAGCAACGTGTTGATGGGCACGGTCAAGTGCGGAGCATCGACCTTGGCAGCAAAATGGACCTGCGCATACGCTCCCGGCAGAATCTTGCCGTCCCGGTTTGGAACATCAATCTCTGTCAGTAGAGTGCGGGTTGCCGGATCGATGGCTTCTGACGTGCGCACCACTTTGCCTTCGAACTCCTGTCCTGCATATTCGCGCTGCTCGAGGAAAGCTTTCATTCCGACTTTGATTGCTGGGCTGTAGGTCTGGGGGACGTTCACATACACGCGCAACGGGTCGACTTGTGCGATGTCAAACAGTTCCTTATCGGGACCGGCGTTGCCGGCGTTGATCAGCGCGCCTACATCGATGTTGCGTTTGGTGAGCACTCCCGAAAAGGGAGCGTAGATGTGTTTGAAAGACTCCATCTGCTCGAGGCGGCGGACGTTCGCGTCAGAGGCGGCAAGGTTTGCCTGTGCCTGCTGATACGCGCTCACCTGCTGATCGACTTCCTGCTGCGAGACCGAGTCGCTGCGGCGGAGATTCTGCCAGCGTTCCGCAGAACTCTTCGCCAGTCCTAACTGAGCCTGGATTTGCTGACGGGTGGCGCGTGCCTGCAGCAGTTCCTGATCAACTTCAGGAGTATCGATGTCCGCGAGCAGCTCGCCTTTCTTCACCTGCGAGCCAATGTCCTTATACCAGCGCAGAACGTAACCGTTGGTGCGCGCGTAGATCGGAGACTCTTTATAGGCCTGGATGGTACCGGGCAGGACTAATTCTTCGTGCGCCTGCTCCTGCTTCGGCGTGGTGACCGCAACGCTCGGTTTTGCCAGACGCTCAGTCTCCGCGGCAAGAGCCTTCTTTTCGCCCAGCTTGCCGGCGATAGTGATGGCTCCAGCGATGAGCAGGAGCAGAACAAAGGCGCCGATGATCCACGCAGTTTTGCGCGCAGGTGTGCCGCGCTGCGGATCGTGCTGCGGCGTTTGCTGTCCCGTTTCCGACGGCGAATTGACGACCTGAAGAGAACTCACTTCCTGCTTATCGAATCCTTTCGTTAAACCAATTCAAAGTGTCGAGCGCGGATAACAGAACCGCCGGCGGTAGCCGGTGGGGCAGCCGCTTGTTTTGCGGCTGCGCGTTTCGAAATCCGACCGAGCATCGCTATTCCCGGAGCTGGCCATTCGGCCATCTCCGGCCCACCGCGTATCACCCCACCAATCGCAACACCGGCGATTGCTGGGGACCCCGCCTACCGGCGGCGGTTCTGTTATTCCTCGTGTACCCACTCCGGCTCCTGTCCCAGATTGGTCGCGTGGGCTGCTCTTCTGCCATGGATCATTGTAAAGACTGCGGGCACAAAGAAGAGTGTCGCGACCGTAGCAAATAATAGTCCGCCGATAACCGCGCGTCCGAGCGGCGCATTCTGCTCTCCGCCTTCACCTAAACCGAGAGCCATAGGAACCATGCCGATGATCATGGCCAGCGCCGTCATGATGACCGGACGAATACGCGTGAATCCCGCCTCGAGCGCGGCCTGGAACGCGGGTAATCCGTCGTCCATGCGTTCGCGCGCGAACGAGACGAGCAGAATGCTGTTCGCGGTCGCAACGCCTACGCACATGATGGCTCCGGTCAGCGAGGGCACGCTCAAACGCGTATGCGTGAGCAGCAGCATCCATAGAATGCCGGCCAGGGCTCCCGGTAGTGCAGTAATGATGATGAACGGATCGAGCCACGACTGGAAGTTCACGACGATCAGGAGGTAAACGAGAACGATCGCCATGATCAAGCCAAAGGCGAGGCCGCGGAACGATGAGGTCATGGTTTCGACTTGTCCGCGCAAAATGATCTGCGTGCCTTTCGGACGCTTCGACTCGAAGTCTTCCACGATCCTGGTCACGTCGCCGGCTACTCCGCCGAGATCACGTCCCTGCACCGAAGCGTACACGTCCACCACCGGAGTGATGTCGTAGTGATAAACGGCTGCGGGAGTAGAAGCCGGTTTAATCGTAGCCAGATTGGCGAGCACCTGGGGCGCCGGCGCTGAAGGAGAGCCTACCGGCGTATTCATCAGCGCCTGCACCGAGTCCATGCGATAGTCGGGCGTCAGGATGGCAACACTGTACGTAACTCCGTTCTTCGGATTCAGCCAATAGCTCGGCGATGTCTGGAAGCTGCCGCTGAGTGAGACCAGCAGATTGCGCGCCACGTCTTCCTGATCGAGCCCAACTTCCTTCGCGCGCGAACGGTCGATGTTGAGGTCGATTTCCGGACCATTCATCAACTGCTGCACATGCACGTCGGCCGCGCCGGGCACATGGCGCATGCGATTGGCGATCTGCTCGGCAATCGCGTAATTCCCTTCCAGATTGCGGCCGACTACTTGAACATCAATCGGGGAAGGCAGGCCAAAATTCAGGATTTGACTAACGATATCCGCCGGCTGGAAGAAGAATTCCACTCCGGGAAAATACAGCGGAAGATCTTCGCGCAGCTTCTTTACGTACTCGTCGGTCGGACGGTGATGCTTCTGGTTGAGCGAGACCAGAATTTCGGCATCAGAAGTGCCGATTGTTCCGCTGGTGCTGTAAGTAGTGTTGATTGAGCTGAACGGCAGTCCGATATTGTCGAGAATCGTGACTAGTTCATTTTTAGGAATCTCTTTGCGCAGGACGTTCTCGACCTCGTCGCACAGGCGAGCGGTTTCCTCGATGCGCGTGCCGGCGCGCGCCCGAACGTGCAGACGAAAGACTCCGGCATCGACGCTGGGGAAGAAATCCTCTCCTAAAAAGAAAATCAGGCCGAAGGAGATCACGCAGAAAGCGAGGAAGGCTGCTGCAAAAATCTTGCGATGCTCGAGGGCGCTCGCCAGCATGTCGCGGTAGCTCGTGCGAAAGCGCTCGAATCCACGTTCGAAGCCACGCTGGAAGCGTCCCAAAATGGTCTTCGGCTGCGCTGCCTTATGCTCGTGTCCGCGCATGATGTACAGCACCATGGTGGGCACGAGCGTTCGCGAAAGCAGGTACGAAGCCAGCATCGCGAAGACTACGGCTTCGGCGAGCGGAACGAAGAGAAATTTCGCCACGCCCGTGAGGAAGAACATCGGCACGAAGACGATACAGATGCAGATGGTCGAGACGAATGCCGGCAATGCGATCTGCTGCGAGCCGTCAAGGATCGCCTGTTTCATCTCCTTACCCATGGCGATATTGCGCTCGATGTTCTCGATGGCCACAGTCGCATCGTCGACAAGGATTCCCACGGCGAGCGCGAGGCCGCCGAGCGTCATGATGTTGATGGTCTCGCCCAGCGCGCTCAGCAGAATGATGGAAACGCAGATCGACAGCGGAATAGAAACCGTAATAACCAGCGTGGGCCGCCAGTCCCCAAGGAAGAGCAGGATCATGAGCGCGGTGAGCGCGGCGGCAATGGCGCCTTCGCGCAACACTCCGTCGATCGATCCACGCACGAACAGCGACTGATCGAAGAGTGTTTTGATCTGCAGATCTTCAGGCAGCGACTCGGCTATGACCGGCAGCCGGTCTTTGATTTCTTTGACGATGTCGAGCGTCGAAGCCCCGCTGTTTTTCATGATGCTCAGCAGAGTTCCGCGTACGCCGTCCTGGCGCACGATATTGGTTTGCGGAGTGAAGCCGTCGCGCACGTGGGCCACATCGCGCAGGTAGGTAGTCACGCCGTTCTTACTGCGGACCGGGAGATCGTTCAGTTCGGCGACGGTCTGCGTGCTGGCGTTCATGCGCACGTTCATTTCCAGCGCACCGATCTTTGCCGTGCCGGATGGGAGAATCAGATTCTGAGAATCAACGGCATTCACCACGTCTACCGGAGTCAGTCCATGCGCCTGCAGCGCCTGCGTGTCGAGATCGACAGCGATGACGCGCGACTTGCCTCCGTAGGGATATGGAATGGCCGCGCCTTTCACGGTTGTAAGAGGTGAGCGGATGAAGTTGAGCGTGATGTCCTGAAGATCCTGCTCGGGAATACTCTTGCTGCTCACACCCACTTGCACGATCGGTACGCTGGAGGCCGAATAGACGATGATGAGCGGTGGCTGCGTTCCCGGCGGCAGTTGGCGGACTGACGTCTGCGTGATCGCCGTTACCTGCGAAAGCGCCAACGGCAGATTCACGCCAGGCTGGAAGTACACCTTCTCAATCGCACGTCCCTGCAGAGCGACGGATTCGATGTGCTGGATGTCGTTGACCAGCGTTGTGAGCCCGCGCTCGGTATTGCTAAGGAATCGATCGGCCATCTCCTGCGGCTGCATGCCGTTGTATTGCCAGACGATGCTGATGACAGGAATGTTGATATCCGGGAAAATATCGATCGACGTTCTAAGAATGACGATGGGCGTGAGAATGAGGATCAGCAGCGCCATCACGACAAAGGTGTAGGGACGGCGCAGCGCTAATGAGACGATCCACATTTTCCGACAGGGCTCCCGACTTCGGTATTGATTCCGCTACTCAGGCGGCAGATTCGCAGATTTGATTATTTCCGAAACAGAACGTATCGAATTTAATTTTATGTTAACGTCACTCCATGCCGCAAACCTACGCTGCCGAATTGGCGCAGGAGAAAATTACTGGCAATCGCCGCACGCCGGGGCGTCCGCGCAGCGAGGATGCGCGTAAGGCCATCCTTCGTAGCACGCTGCGGCTGCTGCAGGAAACCGGCTTTCCTGATCTATCGATTGAAGCCATTGCAGCCGATGCCGACGTAGGGAAAGCAACGGTCTATCGCTGGTGGCCAAACAAAGCGGCGCTGGTGGCCGATGCATTTTCGTCGAGCGCCGATGAAGAACTACGTTTCCCTAACACCGGTTCAGTCCGCGACGATGTCAGCATTCAGATGAAGCATCTGGTTCGCGTTCTGCGGGGACGCCGTGGACGCATCGTCGCCGCACTGATCGGCGGCGGGCAATCCGATCCCGAATTGATACAAGCCTTCCGCGACCGCTTCATGATGCCTCGCCGCCAGGAAGCTTATGAGACTCTGCGCCGCGGAATCTCGCGCGGCGAACTGCCGGCCGATCTTGACCTCGACCTCACACTGGATACCCTCTATGGCGCACTCTATATGCGCTTCCTCATCCGCCAGAGCGGACTTACGGAAGACTATGTGGATGAAGTTGTCGGCTTGGTCATGGATGGCGCTGCCAGGTAAAGTTATTTGCTTTGCTCTTTAGCCTGGAGCGAGAATAGTTGCCGTTCCGAAGCTCGGCGTCCGCAGGAGGACTCGATGGTTTTCCGTCTCCTTGCTCTGTACTTCGTTTTTATAGCACCACTATTCCTCAGTAATGCTACTGCTCAAGTAATCGCATCTTCCGGGATCGGATCCGGTTCCTCTGTACGACATGGCATCCAACAGAATCCTCTTTCCGCCGAGTTCGTGAATCACCGATCCACGGTCTTGTCAGATGGCAACCGAATCGAGCAGGAAACGCGTGAGAAGCTTTACCGTGACTCTGAAGGCAGGACTCGAACTGAGCACGAAATGCTTATGCCGAACGGTCAAAGGCATCAGACGGTAATGATCAATGATGTAGTAAAAGGCATGAATATCTTCTTGGATTCCGATAGAAAGACCGCTCAGGTGCATCAATATTCCACACAACCTGTCATCGGCAACGCCATGCCCAGGCCATCATCGGTTCCACTGCAGCGCCGCTCCGAGGATCCTCCAAAGTTTGAAAATCTCGGACACATGACTATCGAGGGCGTGGATGCGGTTGGAACCAGAGCCACATGGACCATACCAGCGAATGCAATCGGGAATTCACAACCAATCGTACGTGTGAACGAGACTTGGTTCTCTCCCGAACTTAGAATGCCGGTATTAACGATGTATTCCGATCCCCAGTCCGGGGAAACTACTCACAAACTTGTTAGCCTCTTGCGCAGCGAGCCTGACCCTGCACTCTTTCAAATTCCGTCTGATTACACGGTGACTCAGATATCAGAAACGCTTCCGCAACCGCAGCGCTAGCTTGCTTTTGGCAGCAGACTCGTGATGGCGTCCTTCACTCGCTCACCAAAGCCTGCGGTGAGCGACCACGGACTTGGCTGGCGAATCACGTGCAGCTTGCCCTTGAGATCCGTGACTTTGTAGTGCGTTTGGCCATCTCTGTCGCGAGTGAAGCGCAGACTCACGCGTGCATCACCTATGCTCATGTTCTCGATTGAAAACTCCGGCAGCCATTCCGGCAGCCAGGGATCAAGAAACAACGTGTGCAGCGGCGCATAAGGGAAGATTCCCAACAAAGCTTGCATCACCGTGAACGGCGCCGAAGCCGACCACGCCTGCGGCCAGTTTGCTTTCGGATACATTCCCGGAAAGGGATGCTCCTCGTCGCGCTGGTGGCCGGCGAAGACCTCGGGCAGGCGGCGGTACTTGAATATCTCGGCAGTCTCGAACATGGCTCGCGCCAGCTTCTGCATTTTGTCGTGCAGGCCGTAACGCGCGAAGGCCAGCACGAAGACGGCGTTCTCAACCGGCCATACCGATCCGCGATGATACGAGAATGGATTGAACGCCGGATGATCCGCAGAGAGTGTACGCACTCCCCAGCCGGAGAACATATCGGGCTGCATGATGCGATCGGCAACGCGAGCAGCGAGAGAATCATCGACGATGCCGGAAGCCAGGCAGTGTCCCGGATCGGAAGCGACTGATCGGACCAGGCGCTTCTTCGAGTCGATCGCCATCCCGATGTACTCGGCATCGGTCATCCAGAAGAAATCATTAAAGCGTTTCTTCAACTCTTCGGCTTCGTGATAGAGCTGGAGTGCCGTTTTGGGATCGTCGAGCCACCACAGCATTTCCGCCAGATGCATTTTCGAAGCGTAAACGAAAGCCTGCATCTCGCAGGTGCCCAACGGGTCTTTCACCTGTGATCCGTCGGAGTGAACAATTGCGTCGTTCGAATCCTTCCAGCCTTGATTCTTTTCTCCCTGGCTGGAACGTGTGCAGTAGCGGTAAAAACCACCGTCGCCGCGCAAGTATTTGTCTGCCCAGGCAAGTCCGGCAAGCGCAGGGTTGATGTACTTCCGCACTAAATCTTTGTTGCCGGTCCAGTGCCACACTGCCGAAGCGACGACCGGATAATAAATCGAGCCTGTAACACCTCCGTAGTAGCGGCCATGCGGCGCGAAGTTGAGCACGGAGCGTGGATCAGTGTGCAGCTCGTGGACAAAACGTCCGGGCTGCTCGTCGCGCCAGTCGTCAATCTTTGCCCCTTGCGTCCTCGGTAGTTGCAGGAGCGAGCCGCGCATCATCGCCGTGCTCAGAAGCGACGCCTGCCATGTGGATGCGAGACAGTCGCGCCCAAACAGGCCAACGTAGGTAGGCAGACCCGCAGCGGGAATCCAGGTACCGCCTTCGTCATCACGGGAATCCAGGTCAAACAGCCGCAATGCGGCAAGATCGCGTTTCGACCGTTCCAAGGTATTGAGTACCGATGCGGGAAAGGTAGGCGATCCAGGAGAACTAAGTTCCGTAACCGCAGGTTTTGGCGGAATCGCAAAAAGCCCGGCATCGCCGAACTCCCTGTCCCCTGTCCCCTGTTCCCTGTACCCTTTTGCCTTCTCTGCGTGTGCTCC